>VBDL01000097.1 GCA_005884255.1 Betaproteobacteria bacterium
ATGCGCGAGGTCTCGCTGACCACGCGGTGGCTCGCGCCGGCCAGCAGGCCGACGCCGCCGCCCATCACGATGCCACCGCCCCACACGACGATCGGCTTCGCATAGGTGTGGATGCGGTGATCGAGGCGGTATTCCTCGCCGAAGAACTGCAGCGCGCTCGCGTTGGGCGCCGGGCCTTTGTCCGCCAGGCAGGCCTCGCGCAGGCCGCGCACATCGCCGCCGGCGCAGAAGGCCTTGTCGCTGCTCGACTGCAGCAGCACGCAGGCCACCTGCGGATCGTCGGCCCAGCGGCGCAGCGCTGCGTCGAGCGCGCGGATCGTTTCGAGGCTCAGCGCGTTCAGCGACTTCGGCGTGTCCAGCGTGAGCACGCCGAGGCCGCCGCGCTGCTCGACGCGCAACGGCGCGGTGTCCAGCTCAAGCATGGCGCCACTCCGGCCGGCGCTTGGCGAGGAAGGCGCGCACGCCCTCGGCCTGGTCCTGTGTGTCGAAGAGGTCGACGAAGCGCTCGCGCTCGGTGGGCAGCGCATCGCGCGGCGGCTGCCTGCGCGCGGCCTGGATCAGGGCCTTGCAGGTGGCCACGCTGCCGGGGCTCTGGCGCGCCGCCCGGTCGGCCAGCGCGAGCGCGGCGGCTAGCGCCTGGCCGCGCGGCACCACCTCTTCGACGAGGCCGATGGCCAGCGCGCGCGCCGCGTCGATGCGCTCGCCGCAGAGGATCATGCGCTTGGCCCAGCCTTCGCCGACCAGCCACGGCAGCCACTGCGTGCCGCCGGCGCAGGGCAGCAGGCCGACGCCCGCTTCGGGCAGCGCCATCTGCGCATGCTCCTCGGCGATGCGCAGGTCGCAAGCCAGTGCGCATTCCAGCCCGCCGCCCATTGCATAGCCGTTGATCGCGGCGATGCTCACGCCGCGGAAGTCGGCCAGCGCCTCGAAGGCCTCGCCGAAGCGCCGCGCCATGGCGCGCGCCACGGCCTTGTCGCCATCGGCGAACAGCTTCAGCTCGGCACCGGCGCAGAAGAACTTGTCGCCGTCGCCGGTGATCACCAGCGCATACACGGTGGCATCGCTCGAGAGCTCGTTGGCCACCTGCTTCAAGGCGGCGAGGCTCTCGCTCGTCCACGTGTGGGCCGGCGGGTTGCGCAGCGTGAGCACCGCGGTGTGCTCACGCCGCTCCAAGTGCAGGCCGGGGAAGTTCGTCATCGCAGGGTCTCCGTCGCGCCTTCGCGCAGTACAGCGCGCGCCACGATGACGCGCATGATTTCGTTGGTGCCTTCGAGGATCTGGTGCACACGCGTGTCGCGCACGTGCCGCTCCAGCGGGTACTCGCGGATGTAGCCGTAGCCGCCGTGCAGCTGCAGCGCCTCGTTGGCCACCATGAAGCCGGCGTCGCTGGCGAAGCGCTTGGCCATCGCGCAGTAGGCGGTGGCGTCGGGGCTGCCGCTGTCGAGCTTCCACGCGGCCAGGCGCACCATCTGGCGCGCCGCCACCAGCTCGGTGAGCATGTCGGCGAGCTTGAACTGCAGCGCCTGGAACTGCGCCAGCTCACGGCCGAACTGCGTGCGCTCGTTGAGGTGTGCCTGCGCGCGATTCAGCGCGGCCTGCGCCGTGCCCACCGAGCACGTGGCGATGTTGATGCGCCCGCCGTCCAGGCCCTTCATCGCGATAGCGAAGCCTTCGCCCTCGTCGCCGAGGCGGTGCGTGAGCGGCACCTCGACATCGTCGAAGCTGATCGCGCGCGTGGGCTGGCTGTTCCAGCCCATCTTCTGTTCCTTCTTGCCGAACTGCACTCCGGGGGTGTGCGCAGGCACGGCGAAGGCGGAGATGCCGCCCGGCCCCGCACCGCCGGTGCGCGCCATCACCACCAGCAGGTCGGTCTCGCCGGCGCCGGAGATGAAGGCCTTGCTGCCGTTGAGCACGTAGCGGTCGCCGCGGCGCGCGGCCTGCGTGCGCAGCGATGCGGCGTCCGACCCCGCCTGCGGCTCGGTGAGACAGTAGCTGGCCAGCCGCTCACCGCGCGCCAGCGCCGGCACCCAGGCATCGCACAGCTCGGGCCGGCCCCAGTGCGCGAGCATCCAGGTGGCCATGTTGTGGATGGTGAGATAGGCCGTGGTCGAGGTGCAGCCGGCGGCGAGTTCCTCGAAGACGATGGCCGCATCCAGCCGCGTGAGGCCCAGGCCGCCCCACTGCGGCGGCGTGTACAGCCCGCAGAAGCCGAGCGCGCCGGCCTGAGCGATGGCCTCGCGCGGGAACACCTCGTCGGCGTCCCAGTGCGCGGCGTGCGGCGCCAGCGCCTGCTCGGCGAAGTCGCGCGCCGCCTGCTGGAAGCTGCGCTGGTCTTCGGTGAGCGCGAATTCCATGGCTCACTTCAACGAGATCGTCGTGTGCACCTTGCCGATCGACGCGGCATCGTCGAACCAGCGCTGCGTGATCGTCTGCGTCTGTGTGTAGAACTGAACCACCTGCTTGCCGTAGGGGCCGAGGTCGCCGAGCTTGGAGCCGCGCGAGCCGGTGAAGCTGAACAAGGGCACCGGCACCGGGATGGGCACGTTGATGCCCACCTGGCCGACGTCGATGTCTTCCTGGAAGCGCCGCGCCGCCGCGCCGCTTTGCGTGAACAGCGCCGTGCCGTTGCCGTGCGGGTTGGCGTTGACGAGCGCGATCGCCTCGTCGAGCGTGTCGACCTCGACGATGACGAGCACCGGGCCGAAGATCTCCTGCTCGTACACCGCCATGTCCGGCGTCACGCCGGCGAGGATGGTCGGGCCGACGAAGTTGCCGCGCGGGTAGCAGGGCACCATGACGCCGCGGCCGTCGAGCACGAGGCGCGCGCCGTCCTGCACGCCACGCTCGATGAGGCCGAGCACGCGTTCCTTGGCCGCGCACGAGACGAGCGGGCCGACGTCGGGGTTGTCTCGGCCGGCGCCCACGCGCAACGCCTGCGCCTTGGCCGCCAGCTCCGGCAGCCAGGCGCGCGCGTCGCCCACCAGCACGGCCACCGAGGCCGCCATGCAGCGCTGGCCCGCCGCGCCGAAGGCCGCGCCGAGCAGTTGATTGAGCGCCTGCTCCTTGTGCGCGTCGGGCAGCACGACGGCGTGGTTCTTCGCACCCATCATGCATTGCGCGCGCTTGCCGGCGAGGCTGGCGCGGCGGTAGACGTGCGTGCCCACCGCGGTGGAGCCGACGAAGGAGATCGCCCTGACCTGCGGGTGATCGCACAGCGCGTTGACGACGTCTTCGCCGCCGTGCACGACGTTGAGCACGCCGGGCGGCACGCCGGCCTGCAGCGCCAGGCGCACGAGCTTCATCGTGACCAGCGGGTTCTGCTCCGAGGGCTTGAGCACGAAGGTGTTGCCGCAGGCGATGGCCATCGGGAACATCCACAGCGGGATCATTGCGGGGAAGTTGAACGGCGTGATGCCCACGCACACGCCGAGCGGCTGCTGCACGGTGTAGGTGTCCACGCCGCCGGCGACGTTCTGCGCGAACTCGCCCATCTGCAGCGTCCCGACGTTCGCCGCGTGCTCCACCACCTCGAGGCCGCGGAACACGTCGCCCTGCGCATCGGCCAGCGTCTTGCCCTGCTCGGCGGTGAGCGTGGCGGCGAGGTCGTCCATCTGCTCACGGATCAGCTGCTGCAGCTTCAGGAAGATGCGCGAGCGCGTGCCGATCGGCGTCTTGCGCCAGCTCTTGAAGGCCGCCTGCGCCGAAGCCACGGCCGCGGCCACTTCGTCGGCCGTGGCGAAGGGCACGCGCGCCAGCACCTCCTGCGTGGCCGGGTTGACGACGTCGCGCCACGTGCTCGTGCGCGACTCGACCCATTCGCCCTGGATCAGCAGCGGCACGCGCGGCGGGTGGTCGATGGTGTGCGTGTTCATGCGGATCCTCTCGGCTTGCCAGCCGTGCTGTTTGTTTGCATTATTCGCAGCTCGTCTCCAGCGAGGAAGGACTGAAAGTGCGAGGGATTGCGAAGGCGATGCGCCGAAGTTGCAAAGATTGCGAAGGCGTCTCGGTGTGCGCCCATGGCTAAGGTCTTCATGGGTGCACGCCTGCAGCGGCTGCGCGAGGAGCGCCATCTGAGCCAGGTCGCGCTGGCCAAGTCGCTGGGCATCTCGGCGAGCTACCTGAACCAGATCGAGCGCAACCAGCGGCCGCTGACCGTGCCCATCCTGCTGCGTGTGAGCAGCGTGCTCGGCGTCGATGCGCAACTGTTCTCCGAGCACGACAGCGCCGGCCTGGTGGCCGACCTGCGCGACGTGTTCGGCGAGCAGCGCGATGGCGATGCGGTGTCGCTGGCGGAGTTGCGGATGCTGGCCGACAACATGCCGGCCGTCGCGCGCTCGGTGCTGCAACTGCATCGCCGCTACCGCACGCTGAGCGAGCGCGCAGACCTGCTCGCTGCGCGCCTGGGCGACGAGGGGCGCGGTGAGGGCGTGTGGGCGCCGTCGGCCGCCGACGAAGTGCGTGAGTACCTCAACCGGCGGCAGAACCATGTCGCCGAGCTCGACGAGGCCGCCGAGCAGCTTCACGCGCAGCTGCAGCCGGACCTCGCCGCCGGCCTGCAGGCGCGGCTCGCCGAGCGCCATGGCATCCAGATGCTGATGAGCGACGAGCTCGACGGCATCGACCGCAAGCGCCGCTTCGACGAGCGGCGCCGCGTGCTGTGGCTGCCGGAGGCGCTGAGCGCCGGGCAGCGCGCGTTCCAGATGGCCGCGCAGCTGGCCTTGCTCGAGCAGGGCGGGGCGATCGACTCGCTGGTGCGCCACGGCCGCTTCTCCACCAGGGCCGCACAGGACGGCGCGCGGCTGGCACTGTCGAACTATTTCGCCGGCGCCGTGTTGATGCCATATCGGGGCTTCCTCGATGCCGCCGAGGCGATGGCTTACGACATCGAGCGGCTGGCGCATCGCTTCGGCGTCGGCTTCGAGGCGGTGTGCCACCGCCTGAGCACGCTGCAGCGTCCCGGCGCGCCCGGGCTGCCCTTCTTCTTCATGCGCGTCGACCGCGCGGGCAATGTGTCCAAGCGCCAGTCGGCCACCGACTTCCACTTCTCGCGCATCGGCGGCACCTGCCCGCTGTGGATCGTCTACGAGGCCTTCAGCCACCCGACCCAGGTGCTCACGCAGGTGGCGCGCATGCCCGATGGCCGCACCTACCTGTGGATCGCGCGGCAGGTGCACAGCGGCCCCGCCGGCTACCGCGCGCCGGGCAAGACCTTCGCGGTGGCACTGGGCTGCGACATCGCGCAGGCGCAACGCCTCGTCTACTCGAAGGGCCTGGAGCTGCGCGACCCGGCCGCGGCCGCCGCGATCGGCA
The DNA here is from genome assembly GCA_005884255.1 of Betaproteobacteria bacterium. Taxonomy (GTDB): domain Bacteria; phylum Pseudomonadota; class Gammaproteobacteria; order Burkholderiales; family Burkholderiaceae_C; genus VBDL01. The sequence continues at coordinate 5,311 of VBDL01000097.1, forward strand.
CCGGCTGCAAGACCTGCGAGCGCGCCGACTGCCCGCAGCGGGCGTTCCCGTCGATGGTCTAGGGACTTACCCGCGGCCTCGACCGCCATTGCACATTGCAAAACCGCGACCTAGGGTTGCACCGGAGTTTGTCAGCCTCGCTTCAGCGCCGCGTCAGTGCTTGGTCAGAGCCTGTCTCGATAGTCCCGCACCAGGAGCCACTAAGGTGGTGGCGCCAGTTCTTGCGAAAGACACGCAACATGGCAACGGCAACGGCAATCGCCACCGCACGGCCGATGACGGGCGAAGAGAAGAAGGTCATCTTCGCCTCGTCGCTCGGCACGGTGTTCGAGTGGTACGACTTCTACCTCTACGGCTCGCTCGCGGGCATCATCGCCAAGCAGTTCTTCTCCGGCCTGGACCCCACGTCGGCCTTCATCTTCGCGCTGCTCGCGTTCGCCGCCGGCTTCATCGTGCGGCCCTTCGGCGCGCTGGTGTTCGGCCGCCTGGGCGACATGATCGGCCGCAAGTACACCTTCCTGGTGACCATCCTCATCATGGGCCTGTCGACCTTCATCGTCGGCGTGCTGCCCAGCTATGCATCGATCGGCGTGGCCGCACCGGTGATCCTCATCGGCCTGCGGCTGCTGCAGGGCCTGGCACTCGGCGGCGAGTACGGCGGCGCGGCCACCTATGTGGCCGAGCATGCGCCGCACGGCAAGCGCGGCGCCTACACGGCGTGGATCCAGACCACCGCGACCTTGGGCCTGTTCCTCTCGCTGATGGTCATCCTCGGGACCAAGACCTACATCGGCGACAAGGAATTCGCCGACTGGGGCTGGCGCGTGCCGTTCATCGTCTCCATCGCGCTGCTGGCGGTCTCGGTGTGGATCCGCTTGAGCATGAACGAGTCGCCGGCCTTCAAGCGCATGAAGGAAGAGGGCAAGACCTCGAAGGCGCCGCTGTCCGAATCCTTCGGCCAGTGGAAGAACCTGAAGATCGTGATCCTCGCGCTGGTGGGCCTCACCGCCGGCCAGGCCGTGGTCTGGTACACGGGCCAGTTCTACGCGCTGTTCTTCCTCACGCAGGCGCTGAAGGTCGACATCGCCACGGCCAACATCCTGGTGGCGATCTCGCTCGTCATCGGCACGCCGTTCTTCATCGTGTTCGGCACGCTGTCCGACAAGATCGGCCGCAAGCCGATCATCATGGCCGGCTGCCTGGTCGCGGCGCTGACCTACTTCCCGCTGTTCAAGGCGCTGACCGAAGCGGCCAACCCCGACCTCGCGAAGGCGCAGGCCACCTCCAAGGTCGTCGTCACTGCCGATCCCAGCGAGTGCTCGTTCCAATTCAACCCGACCGGCACCGTCAAGTTCACGAGCTCGTGCGACATCGCCAAGCAAGTGCTGGCCGCCGGCTCGGTGAGCTATGAGAACGCCGTGGCCACGGGCCCCGCGAAGGTCGCGATCGGCGACAAGGTGATCGAGTCTTACTCGGCCAAGGGCCTGCCGGCCGACGAGGCGAAGAAGAAGGATGCCGAGTTCAAGAAGAGCGTGGCCGAAGCGCTGAAGGCCGCCGGCTATCCGGCCAAGGCCGACCCGGCGAAGATGAACTACCCGCTGATCATCGGCATCCTGACGCTGCTGGTGATCTTCGTGACGATGGTCTACGGCCCGATCGCCGCGATGCTGGTGGAGCTCTTCCCCACGCGCATCCGCTACACGTCGATGAGCCTGCCGTACCACATCGGCAACGGCTGGTTCGGTGGCCTGCTGCCGACCACCGCCTTCGCCATCGTGGCGCAGACGGGCAACATGTACAACGGCCTGTGGTACCCGATCGTCATTGCCGCCGGCACCTTCGTCATCGGCATGCTGTTCGTCAAGGAA
>VBDL01000841.1 GCA_005884255.1 Betaproteobacteria bacterium
CACAGTGCCCCGGGCGGCCTGATCCCGCGCAGCCGTTCGCGCCTGAATTGAATTACGGAATTGCTGAAATCGGCAATTGCACGCAGCAACCATAACTCCAATTGAATGGTTCGAATAAAAAGGTTTGACTATTAATTATCTTCCGGTGTGCCTACATTGTTTCCATATCGCAGGCCCATTCAGGAGAACGTGATGGTCAACGATCTGCCACCGGAACTCAGGAACCACGACATGGAACGCAACGCCTACAACGCAGCCTTCTACGAGCTCGGCCTGCGTTGGCACTGGGATGGCGACACCTACGCCGACCTGCTGCGTCACAGCGCCGAGCCCGAGGCGCGCGTGCGCCACTACCTGGAGACCCGGCAACCGCATCTGCTGCGGGCCTACGACGCACAATTTCTCGTCGGCGTGATCCAGCAGCGTGCGGCGCAGCATCAGCATTGCGCAGCGCCTGCGTTCGACTGGGCAGCCGCCGGCTGCGAAGTCGGCGTGTGAGCAGCGAAGGAGCCGCGACATGGCCATTCTCGTCAGCAGGCGCAGCCGCGTGATCACGCAGGGCACTATCGGCGAGGCTGGCCTGTCGCACACCGGCGCGTGCCGCCGCTACGGCAAGGGCAAGCGCTGCTTCGTCGCCGACGTGAATGCGCGGCAGGCGGGCGAGGTACTCGATGGCCTGCCGACGTTCGGCACCGTCCAGGAAGCGCGGGCGCGCACCGGCGCGACGGTCTCGCTAGTGAGCGGCCCGCCGGTGCTCGCCGCCGCGGCGATCGAGGAGGCCATCGAGGCCGGGATCGAGCTGGTGGTTTGCATCGCCGAAGGCATCCCGCTGCACGACATGATCCGCGTGCGCCGGCGCCTGCAAGGCGGCCGCACGCTGCTGCTCGGCGACGACCTCGGCACCGACGCGGTGCTGATGGTCGGCGACAGCCACAACGACAGCGACGGCGATGCCGACGAGGACTGCGCGCGCTGGATCGCCGAGCACATGCGCAAGCCCGTGGTCGGCCTGGTGGCCGGCGATGACGATGGCGCGCGTCAAGCATTCGCCGCGATGCATGAGCGCGGCATCCCGGTGACGCGCGACCCCGCCATGATGGGCGAGCTGGTCGCCGCAGTGGTGGCGCCGCAGTGGCTGCCGTTCGACTGACTCTTTGCGAAAGAACTCTCCCATGCAGCAACGGTGGATCCGCTACGAGCTCGACGGCCGCGTCGGCTTCGGCACGCTGGAAGGCGAACAGGTACACGAGCACCGCGGCGACATGTTCGGCGAGCCCGAGCCCACTGGTCGCCGATTCGCGCTGGCCGACGCACGGCTGCTCGCGCCAACGCAGCCGAGCAAGGTCATCGCGCTGTGGAACAACTTCGGCGCACTGCGCGCGAAGCTGAATCTCGCGCTCCCGGAAGAGCCGCTGTATCTGCTGAAGGCGCCCA
>VBDL01000842.1 GCA_005884255.1 Betaproteobacteria bacterium
CGCAGATCTTCGACGCGCTATACGTGGCGGGCACGCAGTCGCAGGCCGACCAGACCTATGCCGCCTACCTCAAGGCGGCGGCGGTGCTCGAGAAGCAGTTCATCAAGTATCCGGACCATCCGGGCGTGGCCCATTACCTGATCCACAGCTACGACGCGCCGCCGATTGCCAGGCAGGGGCTGCCCGCGGCGCGCAAGTACGCCGCCATCGCGCCCGACGCGCCGCATGCGCTGCACATGCCCTCGCACATCTTCACGCGCGTAGGCGCGTGGCAGGACTCGGCGGCGCTGAATCGGCGCTCGGCCGACGTGGCCAAGAAGGATGGCAGCCTGGGCGATGCCTACCATGCCGCCGACTACATGGTCTACGCTCAGCTGCAGCTCGGGCGCGACCAGGCGGCACGCCGCGTGCTCGACGAGTTCAAGAGCCCGGCCGGCGCTGCGCTGCCGCAATTCGCCGGCCCGTATGCCGCGGTGGCGATGCCGGCGCGTCTGGCAATCGAGCGCGGCGACTGGGACGCCGCGTCGCAGCTTCCGATTCAAGGGACGGCTTTCGCCCACACCGAGGCGATCACCGCATTCGCGCGCGCGCTCGGTGCAGCGCGCAAGGGCGACACGCCTTCGGCCGAGAAGGACGCGCTCAGGCTCGAAACGCAACACAAGGCGCTCGTCGAGGCCAAGAACAACTACTGGGCCACCGAGGTGGAGATCCAGCGCATCGCCACGGCCGCCTGGATCGCCAAGGCCAAGGGCCAATCCGACGAGGCGCTGCGCCTCATGCGCGCGGCGGCGGACCTCGAGGACCGCAACGAGAAGCACATCGTGACACCCGGGCGCCTCGTGCCGGCGCGAGAGCTGCTGGGCGAGATGCTGCTGGAGCTGAAGCAGCCCGCTGCTGCCCTCAAGGAATTCGAGCAGTCCCAGCTGCGCGAGCCGAACCGCTTGCGCGGCTACGCGGGCGCCGCGGCCGCGGCCGAAGCCGCTGGCGAGCGCGGGCTAGCGCGTGAGCACTACGGCAAGCTGGTCGAGTTGACGCGCGACGCCGACACGCCGTTGCCGGAGATCGTGCGCGCCAAGACGTATCTGGCGGCCCAGTGAAGTTCAGTCGGCGAGCCTGGCTGATCGCGTCAGCGCTCTCGCTGCTTGCGGGGCGCGCGGGCGCGGCCCCCTCCGAAGAGGGCGACGAGCAGGCATTGATCGCCGATGCCGAATATGCCGCCGGGCTGGCCGCATTGAAAGCCAACGACTACCCAGGTGCGCTGCCGCACTTCCTGGATGCGCTNCACGTTCCGAAAGCTGGGTCGGCTCGACAAGGCCTTCGAGCACTACAAGCGCGCGCTGGCCATCGACCCGCGCCACCGCGGCGCGCATGAGTACATCGGCGAGGCTTACCTCATGAAGGGCGACGTGGCCAGCGCCGAGAAGCACCTCGAGGCGCTTCGCTCGATATGCACCTTGCCTTGCGAGGAGATGCGCGACCTTCAAGCCGCTGTCGACGCGCATCGCCGCAGGACGTCTGCCCGCTGAGCCTGTAGTGCGTTCGTCTCATCCCGTGAGAATCGGCCTGAGCGCCTCTGTCTCCTCGACAACGAAGTCGAAGAACGCCGCCACGCGCGGCACATGGCGAAGCTGGGGTGTGGTCAGCACGCGCCAGATGCGGTTCAGCGACTCGATCGGGCCGAGTACCCGCACCAGATCGGCATCCGCATCGGCGATGGCCACCGGAAGAGCGGCCAGGCCCATGCCCGCCCGGGCCGAGTACACCAGGCCCAGCACGCTGTTGTTGCGCGCAACGACGTTCGCCTGCGCCGCCACCTGACTCAGCCAGAGCACGACCCGATGCCTGGCCATCGTGTCGTCGAAGCCGATGAGCGCGTGTTGCGGCAGGTCTTCCACGCGTTCGGGGCTACCGTGCGCATCGAGATATCGGCGACTGCCATAGACGGCCCACACCGAGTCACCGATCTTGCGGCCCACGAGCTCGCCGTCGTCGGTGTCGCCTGAACGCAGCGCAACGTCGGCGTCGCCCTTCATCAAATCCAGGTAGCGGTCGCTCATCACGAATTCGACCCGCAGCCCCGGGTAGCGAGCGTGAAATTGATCGAGCAGTGACGACTGCTGGAGTCGCAGGATGACCGGCTCGGGGCAGGTCACGCGCACCACGCCGCTGGCCGTATCGCGCGCCGCGGCCACCTGTCGCTCGAAGTCCTGCACGGCCTGCTCAATGTGCTGGGCAGGGGCCAGCATGGACACGCCGAAATCGGTCAGTCGGTAGCCCGTCGGTTCGCGCTTGATCAGCGCCTGGCCAATCCGACGCTCGAGCTCGTCGATCCGGCGTTGCACGGTCGACTGGTCGACCTCGAGTGCGCGGCTGGCGGCAAGCGTGCTGCCATGCCTGGCGACGGCGAGGAAGTACTTGAGGTCGTTCCAGTCAAACATGGCATCCG
>VBDL01000098.1 GCA_005884255.1 Betaproteobacteria bacterium
GCGACCCCGAAGATCACTTCGAGCAGCGCCAGCAGCGCGATCTCGGGGGCGCTCAGCACGCGCGCGCAGGCCACCGCCATCAGGCACGGAATGGCCAGCTGCACGACGCCGAGCAGCGCGAGCAGGCCGAGGTCATGCGTCGATGCGGCGAACGGCAGCGACAGCGGCCACGTGATCAATGCGGACAGCGCGGCGCCGATCAGCACGGCGGGCAGCAGGTCGCCCTTGGCGCTCCGATTCGCCTGAATCGTTGCCCAGTTGGTCGCGGAGGCCAGCGGCACCGCGGCGGCGACCAGCGTTCCGAGCAACTGCTGCCCGTCGGCGCCGCGAACTTCGCCGGCGTACATCCACGCGATGCCCGCACCGGCGACGAGGATTGCCCCCCAGGTGCGCGCCGGTAGTCGATGGTGCAGCACCAGCCGCGAGATCAGCGCGGTCAGCAGCGGCGCGCTGGCCATCGTGACCAGCACGTTGGCCACGGTGGTGAGCGTGATCGCCACCATGAAGGCGGTGAACATCACGCTCCAGCACAGACCGGACAGCCACAGCGTGCGGCCGCCCTCACGCAGCGAGCGCATCAGCGGCGCCGGCCCGCGCAGCCAGGCGAGCAGCACGACGAGGCCCAGCGCATTGAAGCTGCTGCGCCAGAAAGTGACCTCGAAGCTGCGCGCCGCCTCGAGCTGCCGCGACACCACGCCCGCGATGCTCCACATCAGCGTGACGGCGACCATCACGAGGACGGCCCGGCGGTGCGTCATGCTGCTTCGCGTTGCGCACGCTTGCGGTCGTGCTCCTTGAGGTAGCGCTTGCGGATGCGAATGCTCTTCGGCGTGATCTCGACCAGTTCATCGTCCTCGATGAACTCCACCGCGTACTCCAGGCTCAGCTCGATCGGCGGCGTGATCTTGATCGCGTCTTCCTTGCCGGAAACGCGGAAGTTGGTGAGCTGCTTCTGGCGCACCGCGTTGACCACCAGGTCGTTGTCGCGCGAGTGGATGCCGACGATCATGCCTTCGTACACGGGGTCGCCGGCGCGCACGAACATGCGGCCGCGGTCGTCGAGCTTGCCCAGCGCGTAGGTGACGATCTCGCCGTCGTCCTGGCTGATCAGCACGCCGTTCTTGCGCCCGCCGATCTCGCCCTTGTAGGCCTCGTAGCCGTCGAAGATGTTGCTGATGAGGCCGGTGCCGCGCGTCAGGTTCATGAACTCGTTCTGGAAGCCGATGAGGCCGCGCGCCGGAATGCGGTACTCCAGGCGCACGCGGCCCATGCCGTCGGTCTCCATGTTCACGAGCTCGGCCTTGCGCTCGCCCAGCGCCTGCATCACGCCGCCCTGGTGCTGGTCTTCGACGTCGGCGGTGACCAGCTCGATCGGCTCATGGCGGTCGCCGTCGACCTCGTGGAACACCACGCGCGGCTTGCTCACCGCCAGCTCGTAGCCTTCGCGGCGCATGTTCTCCAGCAGGATGGTCAGGTGCAGCTCGCCGCGGCCGCTCACCTCGAAGATGCCGTCCTCATCGGTGTCGCGCACCTTCAGCGCCACGTTGCTCTGCAGCTCGCGCTGCAAGCGGTCCCAGAGCTGCCGGCTGGTGACGAACTTGCCTTCGCGGCCCGCGAGCGGCGAGTTGTTGACGCAGAAGTTCATCGTCAGCGTGGGCTCGTCGACCTTGAGCATCGGCAGCGGCTGCGGGTTCTCGATGTCGGTGATCGTCACGCCGATGCCGATGTCCTCGATGCCGTTGATCAGCACGATGTCGCCCGGGCCGGCCTCGGTGGCCTGCTGCCGCTCCAGGCCCTCGAACTTCAGCACCTGGTTGATGCGCGCCTTGCGCGGCGTGCCGTCCGGCCCTTCGAAGACAGCCACGTCCTGCATCGGCTTCAGCGTACCCTGGTTGACGCGGCCGATGCCGATGCGGCCGACGTAGCTGGAGTAGTCGAGCGAGCAGATCTGCAGCTGCAGCGGCGCGTCGTCCTCGCCCTCGTGCGGCGGTACATGCTCGAGCACCGCGTCGAACAGCGGCGCGAGATCGGTGCCGACTTCGCCTTGCTTCAGCGACGCCCAGCCATTGAGGCCCGAGGCGTAGATGACGGGGAAGTCGAGCTGCTCTTCGGTGGCATGCAGCTTGTCGAACAGATCGAAGGTCGCGTTGATCACGTAGTCGGGGCGCGCGCCGGGGCGGTCGACCTTGTTGACCACGACGATGGGCTTGAGCCCCAGCGCCAGCGCCTTCTTGGTGACGAAGCGCGTCTGCGGCATCGGGCCTTCAACCGCATCGACGAGCAGCAGCACGCTGTCGACCATCGACAGCACGCGCTCCACTTCGCCGCCGAAGTCAGCGTGCCCCGGGGTATCGACGATGTTGATGTGCGTGCCCTGCCAGCTCACCGCGCAGTTCTTCGCGAGGATGGTGATGCCGCGCTCGCGTTCGAGGTCGTTGCTGTCCATCACGCGCTCGGCGATCTGCTGGTTGTCGCGGAAAGTGCCGCTCTGGCGCAGCAGCTGGTCGACCAGCGTGGTCTTGCCATGGTCGACGTGCGCGATGATGGCGATGTTGCGGATTTGCTTGTTCATGGTGAGACCAGGGCCTGGACTTCGAGGGGGCTCAGGAGCCGATCGGCGATCAGCTCGCCGGCGGTGATGTGGGCGCTGCCGAGAAAGGCGCGCGGTTCGGGACCATAGACACGCACGGCGGGCGCATCGGCCTGCGTGACGCGGCGGCGCAGGCCGGACAGAAAGCGGCCGGCATCGTCGTTGTTCAGATGCACCGGCGGCCAGTCGCTGATCAGCGCGTCGGCCGGCGCCAGCAGCGCGTCGCGCTGCGCTTCGTCCATCGCCTGCAATTGCTCCAGCGTCACGGCCTGGTCGACGCGCAGCGCGCCGCTGCCGGTGCGGCGCAGCGCGGACAGGTGCGCGCCGCAGCTCAAGGCCTCGCCGATGTCCTCGGCCAGCGTGCGGATGTAGGTGCCTTTGCTGCAGCTCACGTCGATCACCAGCGCGTCATCGTGCCAGTCGACTGTTGTGATCGCGTGAATCGTCACGCGGCGCGGCGCGCGTTCCACTTCGATGCCATTGCGCGCGTATTCGTACAGCGCGCGGCCGTCCTTCTTCAGCGCGGAGTGCATCGGCGGCACCTGCTCGATCTCGCCGCTGAATCGCGCGCAGGCGGCGTCGATGGCGGCGCGGTCGACCTGCACCGGGCGCTGCCGTGTCACTTCGCCTTCGGCATCGCCGGTGGTGGTGGTCTGGCCGAGCTTCAAGGTCGCGCGGTAGGCCTTGTCGGCATCGAGACTCGCCTGCGAGAACTTGGTCGCCGCGCCGAAGCAGATCGGCAGCAGCCCGGAGGCCAGCGGATCGAGCGTGCCGGTGTGGCCCGCCTTCTCGGCACGGTACAGGCGCTTGGCCTTCTGCAGCGCATCGTTGCTCGACAGGCCGACCGGCTTGTCGAGCAACAGCACGCCGTGCAGGGGGCGACGCGCCATCTTCATTCCTTGGCCCGATCCGCGTTCGCTTTGGCGATCAGCGCGCTCAGCTCGGCCGCATGCTCGGTCGTGCGGTCGAACTGGAAATGCAGCGTCGGCACGGTGTGGATCTGCAGCCGCTTGAAGAGGCCGTTGCGCAGGAAGCCCGCGGCCTCGTTCAGGGCCGCCTCGGACTCGGCCGGGTCGCCGACGAGCAGCGAGAAGAACACCTTCGCGTGTGCGTAGTCGGGCGTCACCTCCACGGCATTGAGCGTGACCATGCCGACGCGCGGGTCCTTCAGCTCGCGGATCAGCTCGGCCAGATCGCGCTGGATCTGGTCGGCGACGCGGAAGCTGCGGTTGGGGATGGATCGCTTGTGTTTCACGGTGGCTCCATGAAAAAACCCCGCCGGGTTCGGCGGGGTTTTCGCAAGGGTGTTGCGGGTCCCGCCTTACAGCGTTCGGGCGACTTCCTTGATCTCGAAGAACTCCAGCTGGTCGCCCTGCGCGATGTCGTTGTAGTTCTTCAGCTTGATGCCGCACTCGATGCCTTCCTTGACTTCGCGCACATCGTCCTTCATGCGCTTGAGCGAATCGATCTCGCCGGTGAAGACGACCACGTTGTCGCGCAGCAGGCGGAAGCGGGCGTTTCGGTTCACATGACCGGAGGTGATCATGCAACCCGCCACCGTGCCGATCTTCGAGGCCACGAACACGGTGCGGATCTCCGCCATGCCGATGATCTCTTCCTTCTGCTCGGGCGCCAGCATGCCCGACATCGCCGCCTTCACCTCGTCGACCGCGTCGTAGATGATGTTGTAGTAGCGCAGGTCGACGTCGTTGCCTTCGGCCAGCTTGCGCGCGCCGGCATCGGCACGCACGTTGAAGCCGATGATGACTGCCTTCGATGCGATGGCCAGGTTGATGTCGCTCTCGCTGATGCCGCCCACCGCCGCGTGCACGATCTGCACCTTGACCTCGTCGGTCGACAGCTTCACCAGCGATTGCGCCAGCGCTTCCTGCGAGCCCTGCACGTCGGCCTTGATGATCAGCGCGAGGGTCTGCGCCTCGCCCTGGCCCATCTGGCTGAACACGTTCTCCAGCTTGGCGGCCTGCTGCTTGGCCAGCTTCACGTCGCGGTACTTGCCGGAGCGGAAGGTCGCGATTTCACGCGCACGCCGCTCGTCGCCCAGCACCATGAACTCGTCGCCGGCCTGCGGCACTTCGGTCAAGCCCTGGATCTCGACGGGGATCGACGGGCCGGCCTCGGTGGTGGTCTTGCCGTCTTCGTCGAGCATCGCACGCACGCGGCCGAAGCTCGAGCCCGCCAGCACCACATCGCCGCGCTTCAAGGTACCGGACTGCACCAGCACCGTGGCGACCGGGCCGCGGCCCTTGTCGAGCTGCGCTTCGATGATCAGGCCCTTGGCCGGCGCATCGGTCGGCGCGGTGAGCTCCAGCACCTCGGCTTGCAGCAGCACCTGCTCGAGCAGCTCGTCGACACCCTGGCCGGTCTTGGCCGACACGGACACGAAGGGCGAGTCGCCGCCGAAGTCTTCCGGCACCACCTCTTCGGCCACCAGCTCGCTCTTCAGGCGCTCGACGTTGGCCTCGGGCTTGTCGATCTTGTTCATCGCCACGACGATGGGCACGCCAGCCGCCTTCGCGTGGTGGATGGCTTCCTTGGTTTGCGGCATCACGCCGTCGTCGGCCGCCACCACCAGGATCACGATGTCGGTGGCCTTGGCACCTCGCGCACGCATCGCGGTGAACGCGGCGTGGCCCGGGGTGTCGAGGAAGGTGATGGTGCCGCGCGGCGTGTCGACGTGATAGGCGCCGATGTGCTGCGTGATGCCACCGGCCTCGCCGGCTGCCACACGCGTGCGGCGGATGTAGTCGAGCAGCGAGGTCTTGCCGTGGTCGACGTGGCCCATCACGGTGACCACCGGGGCGCGCGGCAGCGCCTCGCCCTGCTGGCCTTCGACTTCCTCGGTGAGGAAAGCTTCCGGATCGTCCAGCTTGGCAGTGACGGCCTTGTGGCCCATTTCCTCGACGACGATCATCGCCGTCTCCTGGTCGAGCTGCTGGTTGATGGTGACCATCTGGCCCAGCTTCATCAACTGCTTGATGACCTCGGAGGCCTTGACTGACATCTTGTGCGCGAGGTCGCCCACGGAGATGGTCTCCGGCACGTGCACCTCTTGAATTTGCGGCTCGGTCGGCGCAATGAAGCCCGAGTGGCCGTTGCCATCGCCGCGCTCGCCGCGGCGTGCGCCGCGCGGAGCGCGCCAGCCGGCACGCGCACCGCCCGCCGGTGCGTCGCCGCGGGTCTTCAAGCCGCGCTTCTTGGCGGCATCGTCGGCCCAGCTGGACGACAGCTTCTCGGACTTGACCGACTTCTTGTCGCCCGGCTTGGCGGCGCCCGGCGCGGCCGGCGCCGCGGCTGCGGCACCCGGGGTGCCCGGCTTCTTGTGGATCGTGCCCTTGATGCCGGCCTCGGCAGCCTTGGGCTTCTCTTCCTCGGGCTTCTTCGTCGGCCGCCTGGCGGCGCTTGGCGAGATCGGCGAGGCGCTGCTTCTCCGCGTCGGCCGTCTCGGCGGCCTTCACTACGCGCAGCGCGGGCTTGGGCGGCTCGGCCGGTGCCGCAATAGGGGCAGGCGCGGCTTCCACCTTGGGCTCGGCCTTGGACTCGGCTTTGGCGGGCGCGGGCTTCGCCGGAGCGGCGGCTGCCGCAACCTGCGCGGCCAGTGCCGCAGCGGCGGCTTCGGCCGCCTCGCGCGCACGCGCTTCGGCCGCCTCGCGTTCGCGGGCTTCCTGCTCTTCGCGCTGACGGCGGCGCTCGGCCAGCTCTTCTTCCTGGCGGCGCAGCAGCTCGGCCTGGCGGTTGGCCTCGTCCTCGCGGCGCTGCAGCTCGGCGTCGTCGATCACCGGTGCGGCCGGTGCGGCCTCCTCGGCAGCGGGCGCTTCGTCGCGCTTGACGAAGACGCGCTTCTTGCGCACCTCGACCTGGATGGTGCGTGCCTTGCCGGAGGCGTCGGCCTGCTTGATCTCGCTGGTGGATTTGCGCGTGAGCGTGATCTTCTTGCGCTCACCGCCGCCGCCCGTGCCGTGCGCCGAGCGCAGGAAGTCGAGCAGGCGTTCCTTGTCCGCCTCGGTCAGCGCGTCTTCGGGCGAGGCCTTCCTCACGCCCGCCGACTGGAGCTGCTCGAGCAGTGTCGTCGCGGGGCGATTCAGCTCCGCGGCGAACTGTGCGACGGTGGTCACGGCCATTGTGGGTTTCCTTAGCTTTGCTGCTGTGCTGTCCGGTGTCTGCGTCGTGGCCTTCAGGCGGTGAACCAGTGTTCACGGGCCTTCATGATCAGCGCCTTGGCGTGCGCCTCGTCCACACCGGTCATCTCGGTCAATTCGTCCACTGCCAGATCGGCGAGGTCGTCGCGCGTGTGGATGCCGCCATCGGCGAGCTTGCTGATCAGCTCGGGCGTCACGCCGTCGACGTCGCGCAGATCCTGCGAGACTTCCTCGACGCTCTCCTCGCGGGCAATTTCCATCGTTAGCAGCGCATCCTTGGCGCGGGTGCGCAGCTCGTTGACGGTGTCTTCGTCGAACGACTCGATCTCGAGCATTTCCTGCATGGGCACGTAGGCCACCTCCTCCAGGCTGGCGAAGCCTTCGGAGATCAGGATTTCGGCCACTTCCTCGTCAACGTCGAGCTTGTCGACGAAGAGCTTGCGGATCGTGTCGGTCTCGCTGGCCTGTTTCTCCGCCGATTCCTCGGCGGTCATGATGTTGATGCGCCAGCCGGTGAGCTCGGACGCGAGGCGTACGTTCTGCCCGCCGCGGCCGATCGCGATGGCGAGGTTCTCCTCGTCGACCACCACGTCCATCGCGTGGCGTTCCTCGTCGACGACGATGGACACCACATTGGCCGGCGCCAGCGCACCGATCACGAATTGGGCCGGATCCTCCGACCACAAGACGATGTCGACGCGCTCGCCGGCGAGCTCATTGGTCACCCCGTTGACGCGCGAGCCGCGCACGCCGACGCAGGTGCCGATCGGGTCGACGCGCTTGTCGTGCGACAGCACGGCGATCTTGGCGCGCGAGCCGGGGTCGCGAGCGCAGCTCTTGATCTCGAGCAGCCCCTGCTCGATCTCGGGCACTTCCTGCGCGAACAGCTCCATCATGAACCCGGGCGAGCTGCGCGACAGCATGATCTGCGGGCCGCGCTGCGTGGTGTCGATGCCGGCGATGAAGGCGCGCACGCGGTCGCCCGAGCGCAGGTTCTCCTTCGGGATCATCTCGTTGCGCTTCAGGCGGCCTTCGACGCGGCCCGACTCCACGATGATGTCGCCCTTGTCCAGGCGCTTCACGGTGCCGACGAAGATCTTCTCGCCGCGCGAGAGGAAGTCGTTCAGCAGCTGTTCGCGTTCGGCGTCGCGGATCTTCTGCAGGATCACCTGCTTGGCGGCTTGCGCGCCGATGCGACCGATGGGCACCGAGTCGATCGGCTCCTCGATGTGGTCGTCGACTTCGATATCGGCGATCTGCTCCTTGGCTTCGAAGAGCAGGATCTCGGAATCGGGCAGCTGCAGGCCCGCTTCGTCAGCCACGACGTGCCAGCGGCGGAAGGTTTCGTAGTCGCC
>VBDL01000111.1 GCA_005884255.1 Betaproteobacteria bacterium
CCTCCGGGCGGCCGAGGCGCGACGGGAAGGGCACGCTGGCGGCGAGCGCATCCTGCACGTCCTGCGGCATCGAGAACAGCATCGGCGTGCCGAAGATGCCCGGGGCGATGGTCATGTTGCGGATACCGTTGCGCGCCAGGTCGCGCGCCACCGGCAGCGTCATGCCGACCACGCCGCCCTTGCTGGCGGCATAGGCCGCCTGGCCGATCTGGCCGTCGTAGGCCGCGACGCTGGCAGTGCTGATCATCACGCCGCGCTCGCCGGTGGCTTCCGGCTCGTTCTTGCACATCGCCTCGGCCGCAAGGCGGATCATGTTGAAGCTGCCGACCAGGTTCACGGTGACGACCTTGGCGAACAGCGACAGCGCATGCGCGCCGTCCTTGCCCACCGTCTTCGCTGCTGGCGCAATGCCGGCGCAGTTGACCAGGCCCATCAGCTTGCCCATCGACACGGCCTTGGCGACCACCGCCTTGCCGTCGTCCTCGCTGGAGACATCGCACTTGACGAACACGCCGCCCAGTTCCTGCGCCAGCGCCTGGCCCTTGTCGACCTGCAGGTCGGCAATGACGACCTTGCCGCCTTCGCGCGCCAGCATCCGCGCGCTGCCTTCGCCGAGGCCCGACGCCCCGCCGGTGACGATGAAGACCTTGCCTGCGATGTCCATGGAAAACTCCTTTGCTGCTTGAGTGACGTTAACGTAAACGTAAATCGTGGGATGGAAAAAGCCGCCCCGCAGGGCGGCTTCGCGCCGAACCGTCAGGCCAGCGCCGCGAACGCGCGCTGCCTGATCTCGTCGACCGAGCCGATGCCACTGATCTTGCGGTACTTCGGCGCGCTGGCATCGCCGGTGGCGGCCCAGGCGGAGTAATAGTCCACCAGCGGGCGTGTCTGGCTCTGGTAGACGGCCAGGCGCTTGCGTACGGTCTCTTCCTTGTCGTCGTCGCGCTGGATCAGCGGCTCGCCGGTCGCGTCGTCGTGGCCGGCGACCTTCGGCGGATTGAACTTCACGTGATAGGTGCGGCCCGACGCCACATGCACGCGGCGGCCGCTCATGCGGTCGATGATGGCCTCGTCGGGCACATCGATCTCCAGCACGTAGTCGAGCTTGACGCCGGCGGCCTTCATCGCATCGGCCTGCGGAATGGTGCGTGGGAAGCCGTCGAAGAGAAAGCCTTGCGCGCAATCCGGCTGTGCGATGCGCTCCTTCACCAGGCCGATGATGATGTCGTCGCTGACCAGGCCGCCTGCGTCCATCACCTTCTTGGCCTCGACGCCCAGCGGCGTGCCAGCCTTGACCGCGGCGCGCAGCATGTCGCCGGTCGAGATCTGCGGAATACCGAACTTCTGGCAGATGAACGACGCTTGCGTGCCTTTGCCGGCGCCGGGCGCGCCCAACAGGATCAATCTCATCGGGGTCCTCTAATCCTCGGGAAGGTGGGGCTCGCGCCCTGCGGGGCGTCTGGCGGCTGAGAATACCATGCAGCCCCCTGCGCGAAGCTGACGCGGGCAGGGCCGCGTCAGCCGAACAGCGTGCGCACGCGGGCCAGATCGGCCGGTGTGTCGATGCCCGGGCCGGGCTGCAGATCGCTCACGTGCACGGCGATGCGCTCGCCGTGCCACAGCACGCGCAACTGCTCCAGCGACTCGAGGATTTCCAGCGGCGAGGGCGGCAGGCCGGGGAAGCGCCGCAGGAAGCCGGCGCGGTACGCGTACAGGCCGATGTGGCGCAGCGGCCGCGGATCGGAGAGCTGCGTGATGCCGGCCGCGTATCCATCGCGCCACCACGGCAGCGGGGAGCGCGAGAAGTACAGCGCGCGCGACTGCGCATCGAGCACGACCTTCACGACGTTCGGGTTAGTGAGCTCAGCCGCATCGTCGATGGTGTGCGCCACCGTGGACATCACACAGTCGCTGCGCTCCGCCAGCAGCGCGGCGCAGGCATCGATCAGCGAGGGCTCGATCAGCGGCTCATCGCCCTGCACATTGACGACGCAGGTATCGCCGTCGAGCCCGAGCAGCGTGCAGGCCTCGGCCAGGCGGTCGCTGCCGCTCGGATGATCGCGGCGCGTCAACAACGCGCGCACGCCGTGCCGCTCGCAGGCTTCGATGATGGCCGCGTCGTCGGCCGCCACCACCACGCTCGCCGCTTGCGACTGCAGCGCGCGTTGCGCGACGCGCACCACCATCGGGATGCCGGCGATATCAGCCAGCGGCTTGTTGGGCAGGCGGCTGGACGCCAGCCGTGCCGGGATCAGGACGTGAAACGTCGCTGCGCTCACAGCGACGCCGGCTGTGAAGGCGCGGCCGCGTCGATCGCGCGAGCCTCTTGTTCCAGCATCACCGGGATGCCGTCGCGCACGGGGAAGGCCAGGCGGTCGGCGTGGCACACCAGCTCGGCGCCGCGCTCATCGCTGGCGCGCACGTGTTCGAGGGGACCCTTGCACAGGGGGCAGACCAGCAGTTCGAGCAATCGGTTGTCCATGGCGATCTTCAAGCGTGGGTGCGCGCCGGCAGCAGCGCCAGCAAGGCATCAGCGTAGGCGGGCTCGGGCGCGAAGTCTAGCGTCACGACCCACACGCGGGTGGCGCCGCCAATGCGCTCGGGGCGCAGTTTCACGGCATCCTTCTCCGTGACGACGACATCCGCGGTGCGCGGCGGCCAGGGCAGTTCAGCGTAGTCGTGGTGATCGGGCAAAGGGCAGGGGATGACCTGCAATCCCGCGGCATCGAGCATGGTGAAGAAGCGCTGCGGCGCGGCCATGCCGGCAGCCGCCAGCAGCGGGCGGCCGCGCAGGCTGGCCAAGGCGGCGGCCGAAGGGGGTCGTCCAGCCCACCAGTCGGCGAGACTCAGCGCACCAGCCAGTCGCCGCGCCGCGCGGAAGCCGGGCCATGCGGTCGATGGCCGCTCAGCGTTGTAGAGCACCAGCGTGCGCGGCGGTGGGCTCGCCGGCAGCGGCTCGCGCAAGGGGCCGGCCGGCAGCAGATGGCCGTTGCCGGCGCCACGCTCGTCGAAAACCACCACTTGCGCATCGCGCGGCAGGCGCCGGTGCTGCAGGCCGTCATCGCTGACGATGACATCGATCTCCGCATGCGCCTGCAGCAGGGCTTGCGCGGCGGCCACGCGATCGCGTGCCACGGCCACCGGCGCGCCGCTGCGCCGCTGCAACAGCAGCGGTTCGTCGCCGACCGCCTGCGGCGTGCTGTCGGCACGGACCAGAACCGGCTCGTCCCCTTGCCGTCCGTAGCCGCGCGACACGATGCCGGGCACCCACCCTGCGCGACGCAGCAGCTCGACAGTGGCCAGCACCGTCGGCGTCTTGCCGGCGCCGCCGGCGATCAGGTTGCCGATCACGATCACCGGCACGGGCAACCGCTCGGCAGGCCGCGCCAGCGCGCGATGCAGCGCAGCGAGCGCGCCATACAGCCAGGACAGCGGGAGCAGCAGCAGGCGGCGCCAGAGCGTCAGCGGCTGCCACCAGCCGCGCTCGAGACGGCGCCCGTCAGCCACCCGATTTTTGCGTGGCGAAGGTCAGGTGCGAGAGGCCGACGCGCCGTGCGGCATCGAGCACGTTGATCACGGACTGGTGGGCCGCGGCGGCGTCCGCGGACACGATGAGCACCGGGTCCTTCATCGATGCCGCAGTGGCACCGAGCTCGGCCGCCAGCAGCTCGACGCTGCGCCCATCGACCGGCTTGCGATTGATCAGGTAGCGACCCTCGGCCGACACCGCGACGACGATCTCCGCCGGCCGATCGCGGCTCGCCTCGGCGTTGGCGGTGGGCAGCGTGACCTGCAGCTCCGTGTACTTGGAGTAGGTCGTCGACAGCATCAGGAAGATGAGGATCACGAGCAGCACGTCGATGAACGGGATCAGGTTGATCTCCGGCTCATCGCCGTGCGGATGATGGAAGCTCATGCGCGCCATGTTCGAACCCTTGCTGTCAGACGGGCGCGCGCACCGCGAAGCGCAGCAGGTGCGGCACCAGGCGCTCGGCCGCCTGCTCCATCTCCAGCGTGTAGGCCTCGATCAGGCCGCGGAAGTAGCGGTAGAACATCAGCGACGGGATCGCGATGATCAGGCCGAAGGCCGTGTTGTACAGCGCCACCGAAATGCCGTGTGCCAGCAGCACCGGGTTCGAGCCGCCCGTGGGCGCTTGCGAGCCGAAGATCTCGATCATGCCGACCACCGTGCCGAACAGCCCGAGCAGCGGCGCTGCCGAAGCAATCGTGCCCAGCGTGTTCATGTAGCGCTCGAGCCGATGCACCGCGGTGCGGCCGGCGCTCTCGAAGGCGCCGCGCAGCGCTTCCTCGGTGATCCGCGGATCGGCGATCACGCCGCGCAGGCCCGCGGCGAGCACGCGGCCGAGCACCGAGCTCTCCGCCAGCTTGTTGACCACGTCGGCCGCGGGCAGGTTGGCGCGCGTTACCGAGATCACTTCATCGAGCAGCTTGGGCGGCGCGACACGCGACTCACGCAAGCTGGACAAGCGCTCGATGACCAGCGCCAACGCCACGATGGAACACACGATGAGCGGCCAGATCGGCCAACCGGCGGCTTGTATGATCGAAAGCAAACGGGGGTCCTCGCAACTCGAATGACGCGCGATTATGGGCCCCGAGTCGGCGTGCAGCCAGCGTCTTCTCGCACGTGATGACGGCGCCGCGCAACGCGTCCTGCGAACAATCCACTGCAACTGTGGACAACATTGTGGGCAACCATGCTTGGCCACGCGCGAAGGCGCGAGTTTTCTGGGCCCGCGCTGGATTGCTGAAACTTGAGGCACCGGAAAATCCTGATGGATCAAGGACTTGCACGATTGCGACAGTGGTGTGACAACCATATCCCCGCGCCAACGCAGCATTGGCGCGGCTGTGGAGTTCCGGCCCCGCGCCAATGCTGGGTTCGGCGATGAGCGCCGGCTTTTCAAGCCCTTCGGTGATCCCCGCCTGGGGTGTGGCGGCGCTGGTCGGCGCGGTCGGCGCGACGCTCGCGGACCGCTTCGGCGCATGCACCGTGCGCGGCGAGTTGTCGGGTTTCATGCGCGCCGGCAGCGGCCATTGCTACTTCAACCTGAAGGACGCGGACGGTGCGCCCGCGCTGCTGCGTTGCGCGATGTTCCGCCGCGCTGCGAGCCTGTGCGACTTCGCGCCCGCCGATGGCCAACAGGTGCTGCTGCGCGGGCGCCTCTCCGTGTACGAGCCGCGCGGCGAGTTGCAGTTCGTCGTCGAGGCGATGCAGCGCGTCGGCGCGGGCGCGCTGTTCGAGCAGTTCGTGCGATTGAAGGTCAAGCTCGAGGCCGAGGGCCTGTTCGATGCGGCGCGCAAGCGCGCGCCACCGCGCTTTCCGCGACGCATCGGCGTGATCACGTCGCCGCAGGCGGCGGCGCTGCGCGACGTGGCGATCACGCTGGCGCGCCGCGCGCCGCATGTGCAGCTGATCGTCTATCCGAGCCCGGTGCAGGGGGCTGAAGCACCGGACTGCCTCGTCGACGCGCTGGCGCTGGCCGCGCGCCGCGCCGAAGTCGATACGCTGCTGCTGTGCCGCGGCGGCGGCTCGCTGGAGGAC
>VBDL01000112.1 GCA_005884255.1 Betaproteobacteria bacterium
ACGCTGCTGTGGGGCGGCGCACCGCATCCCTTCGGCGCGCAGTACTACCTTCCGACGCTGCTCGCGAACGTGAAACAGGACAGCGAGATCGTGCAGAACGAGGTCTTCGGCCCGGTGCTGACGCTGCAGACCTTCGACACCGATGAAGAAGCGGTCGAACTCGCCAACGGCACCGACTACGGCCTCGGCGGCGTCTGCTATGGCGAGACGGCGCATGCCACCGACATCGCGCAGCGCGTGCGCATCGGCTTCATCTGGGTCAACTCGTTCGGCATCCGCGACCTCGCGGCGCCCTTCGGTGGCATCAAACGCAGCGGCATCGGCCAGAACGATGAAGGGCGACTTGCCGCCGAGCTCCAGGCTGCAGGGCACGAGGTTGGTACCGGCGGCTTGCGCGATCCACCTCGCGGTGGGCACCGAGCCGGTGAAGGAGATGCGCGCCAGACGCGGGTCGCTCACCAACTTGGCGCCGGTGTTGGCGCCGCTGCCTTGCAGCAGGTTGAACACGCCCGGCGGCAGGCCGGCTGCGTGCGCGCAGTCGGCGAGCAGCGAGCTGGTCAGCGGCGCCCACTCCGGCGCCTTGAGAATCACCGTGTTGCCGGCCGCGAGCGCGGGCCCGAGCTTCCAGGTGGCCAGCATCAGCGGCGCATTCCACGGCGTGATGATCGCCACGACGCCGGCCGGATCGTGGCGCACGAGGTGACGGGCCTGCTCGGTGTCGATGGAGCGGCCCTGCAGCGTCAATGCATGCTCGGCGAACCAGCGGATGTTGAGCATCGCGCGCGGCACCACGCCATGGCGCATGCGCGACAGCAGCACCCCGGCATCGTTCGATTCGACGCGGCAGAAATCATCGGCGCGATCGCCGATGGCCTGCGCGAAGCGCTCGAGGTAGGGCTGGCGCTCCTGCGCCGTCAGCGCGGCCCAGGCCGGGAAGGCGGCGTGCGCGGCGGCGATCGCTGCAGCTACGTGCTCGGCCATGCCTTCGTTGACACGCCCGAGCAGCCGCTGGTCGATCGGCGAGCGCAGCTCGAAGGTCTCGGCGGACGCCACGCGCTCACCGCCGATGTAGTGGTCCGGCGACACGGCGATGCCGGCCACGTCGAGCGGGGTTGTGTGGGTGCGTGAATCCAGCATGCAGCGCAGTGTTCATCGGCCGGCGGCCGAAGACAAACGATGAATGCTGAGGTATTTTTCAGCCTTGCTAACGAATCGCCTCGCCATGGCCCTCACTCGCTTCACGCCCCGCCAACTCGAAGCCTTCATCGCGGTGGCCGAATTGCGGTCTTTCAGTGCGGCCGGCGAGCGGCTGGGGCTCACGCCGTCGGCGGTGAGCCAACTGGTCGCCGAGCTGGAGGCCGCGGTGGGCTTTCGCCTGTTCGACCGCAGCACGCGCAAGGTGGCTCCGTCGTCGGCCGGGCGCGAGTTTCTTGGCCCGGCGGAATCGGCACTCAAGCACCTGCGGCTGGCCGAGAGCGCCGCGGCCGATGTGCGGCTGCGCGCCGCGGGCATCGTGCGTGTCGCGGCGCCGCAGGTGATCGCCAGCGTGATCCTGCCGGCGGCCATCAAGGCCTACGCGCTGGAGCGCCCGAAGGTCAGCGTGCGCATCCGCGACGCGTCGGTCGAGGGCCTCGTCGATGCGGTGGCCAGCGGCGATGCCGACCTCGCCATCGGCCCTGACCGGGCGAGCGGCGACGACGTGACGCGCAGCACGCTGTTCGACAGCCCGTGGGTGCTGTGGTGCTCGCCGCAGCACCGGCTGGCCGCGCGGCGCAGCATTCGCTGGCGCGACCTGCGCGCGGAGCCGCTGGTGGCCGCGGGGCGCGACCACGAGCGCAGCGTGGCGCAGATGCGCGCCAGCGTGCCGGAGGGCGAGCGCATCACGCCGATCGACGTGGTCGATAACATCTCCACCGCGCTGGGCATCGCCGCGCAAGGCCTGGCCGTGACGCTGGCGCCGGCCTATGTGGGCGCGCTGGCCGAGCCGCTGGGCCTCACGATGCGCCGCGTGCTCGATCCCGAGGTGATGCGCCAGGTCTGCCTGTACCAGCCGGCGCGCCGCGCGACCTCGCCCGCGGCCGAGGGCTTTGCCGAGCATCTGAGCGACTGGCTGCGCACGTGGCAGCGGCGCCAAGGATCGCGCGCGAAGCGCTAGCTTTTCGCCGACAGCACCAGCCGCGCACGCAGCCCGCCCTCGGGCCGATTGCTCAACGTCAACGTGCCGCCCTGGCGCTGCGCCAGTTCGCGCGCGATGTGCAGGCCGAGGCCGACGCCGCCGGTGGCGCGGCTGCGCGAGGCTTCGAGTCGCACGAAGGGCTCGAACACGGCCTGCAGTTGCGCTTCGGGGATGCCGGGGCCGTGGTCGTCGATGGTGATGTGCACGCTGCCGTCGTGAGCGCGGCACACGTCGACTTCGACCGGCACGTCGCCATAGCGCAGCGCGTTCGACAGCAGGTTGCCGAGCACGCGCCTGAGTGCCGCGGGCTGCGCCTGCACCACGGCTGGCGGTGCGTTCACCCGCACCGCGTGACCTTGCTCGGCCAGATCGTCGGCCAGCGCCTGCACCAGCGCGCCGGCATCGAGCGCTTGCAGCGGTTCAGCCGCGCGCTCGTTGCGAAGCGCGTCGAGCACGCCATCGATCAGCTCATCCATCTCGCGCAGATCGGCGATGCACTGCTCGATCAGTGGATCGGGCAGCCGCTGCTCCAGGCGCAGGCGGATGCGCGTCAGCGGCGTGCGCAGGTCGTGCGAGATCGCGGCCATGAACAGGCCGCGCGCATCGAACTGCTCGTGCAGCTTGCGCGCCATGCGGTTGAAGACCTCGGCCGCCTCGCGCACTTCGACGGTGCCGCCGCGCTCGTCCAGGCGCGGCGGCTCGCGCGTGCCGAGAGAGTCACCGAGCTGATGCGCGGCGCGCGACAGGCGGCGCATCGGCGCCGACAGCCAGCGCGCACCGAACCACGCGGCCACGCCGATGAGCAGCACGCGCACCGCGTAGTCCAGCCACAGCCCGGTGGCCGGCGGCGGCCCGGGCATGGCGTCGACGCCGGGCGGCGGCAGCGGATGCTCCCACGGCGCGGGTGGCAGCGAGGGCAGCGGTGGCAGCTGCGTGATCGCCGGGCCGTCGTCCAGCGGTGGCAGCACGGCGCGAAAGGCAAAGAACGCCGCCAGGTGGCTCACCACCAGCGCGACCCACATCAACAGGAACAGGCGCTTGAACAGCGTGTCCTGCCACAGTCTTTTCATGCGCCGCTCACCTTGGCGTTGAACAGATAGCCCTCGCCGCGCTGCGTGCGGATCAGCCGCGGCATGCGCGGGTCGTCGCCGAGCTTGGCGCGCAGGCGCGACACCGCGAGGTCGATGCTTCTTTCTGTGGCGCCCGGTGACGCGACGCGTTCGACCAGCAGCGCGCGCGACAGCACGCGGCCGGCACCGTCGGTGAATGCGGCGAGCAGCCGCGCCTCGACGCCCGACAACGCCACCAGCACGCCGTCGGGCGACGTGAGCTCGCGCTGCACGCGATCGAACTGCCAGCCGTCGAAGCGCAGCAGGGTGGGCGGCGCACCCGGTGCGGCGGCCGGCACCGCGCTGCGCGCGCGGCGCAGCACGGCGTTGATGCGCGCCACCAGCTCGCGCGGCTCGAAGGGCTTGGCCAGGTAGTCGTCGGCGCCCATCTCCAGGCCGAGCACGCGGCTCAGCGGGTCGCCTTGCGCGGTGAGCATGATCACCGGCAGCGCCGGCTGGTCGCGGCGCAGCGCGCGGCACAGCGCGAGGCCATCTTCGCCGGGCAGCATCAGGTCGAGCAGCACAAGGTCGAACTGCTCTCGCAGCAGCGCGTTGCGCATCGCCGGGCCATCGCGCACCGCCACGCACTGCATGCCGAAGCGCGCGAGGTAGTCGACCACCAGTTGCGCAATCTCCGCGTCATCGTCGACGAGCAGGCAGTCAATGGACATGATGGAGTCCTACGAGCGGAAGAGGCGCGAGTACTGAACTTCGTGCTGGCCGGAGAGGATGGCCAGCATCGGCGTGAAGGCCTGCATGGCGCTGTCGGGCAGCGCGAGCGCATGCTCGGCGGCGGCGGGCAGCGCGCCGGCCAGCGCGGCCAGCATGCGCTGCCCCGCGCTCTGGCCCAGCGGCACGGCCTTGATCGCTGCCTGCACCATGTTCTCGGCCCAGCTGAAGCCGAACGTGAGCAGCGCATCGCGCGTGCTGGCCTGCGTGCGCGCCGCGGCCAGCGCGAAGGCGAGCGGCCAGCTCGGCGCCGGTGTCAGCGCGGCGAGCGTGGCCAGGCGCGGGTCCTCGGCATCGCGCTGGCGCAGCCAGTCGGTCAGCGAGCGGCCCATCTGCTCGGTCTGCAGGCGCAATTCGCTGCTCTCGCGCGTGCTCGCGTACCAGGCCTGCAACTCGACGATGCGCGCTGCATCGTGGCGGCGCCATGCCGCGAGCGCCTTGGCCAGCAGCGCGAGCTCGCTGCGCGCGAGCCCCAAGTGCAGCTGATCGAGCAGCCAGTCTCGCGCCTGGGCTTCGTTGCCGACGTGGCCGGCGTCGATGGCCGCTTCCAGCGCCTCGGAGTAGCTGAAGCCGCCCACCGGCAGCGCCGGCGAGGCCAGCCACATCAGCTGCAGCAGCGACGCCGCCGGCAGCGGCGGCGCGGGACGCACGACGCGCGGCATTGCTAGTGGCTGTGATCGTGTCCGTGATGGCCGTGATCGTGATGGTCGTGGCCATGCGCGGGCGCGTGCTCGCCCATCGCATAGGCGCCGCCCTCGGGCTCGAACGCCACCTGCTCCTCACTCACCTCCAGGTGCATGTGGCGCAGCATCTCGGCCAGCACATGGTCGGGCTCGAGCTTCAGGTGATCGGGCTTCAGTTCCAGCGCCACGTGGCGGTTGCCCAGGTGGTAGGCCGCGCGCAGCAGGTCGAAGCTCGAGCCGTGCTCGGCGCAGTGGCGCACCACCAGCACGGCCTGCGGCGCGGCGATCACGCGGATCAGCGAGCCGTCGTCGGCGACCAGCACGTCACCACCGCGCACCACGCTGCCGCGCGGCAGGAACACGCCGAGAGCGCGGCCGGCGCTGTCGGTGGCATCGAAGCGGCTCTTTTGCCGCACATCCCAGTCGAGCTCGACGGTGGCGGCGCGCTTGACGAGCGCGGGCGCGAGGCCGCGGCCCTGCGCGATGAGTTTGTTGACGGTCAGCATGGTCGCAGTATGCCGCGCCATGTAGGACGTTTCCCACATCGTGCCCCGGGCTGCGACTATGGCGCGCACGCCGGCGGCGGGGTCAGACTTGATGGGCAGACTCCCTCGAGGCCAGACCCGTGCAACACCAAGCTGCGGCACCGCTGAAGACCTTCATCGTGGAGGACAGTGCCGTGATTCGCCTGAACCTCGTCAACACGCTGCAGGAGCTGGCGCCGGTCAAGGTGGTGGGCGCGGTGGCCACGCAGCGCGAGGCGCTGCACAAGCTCACCGACGCGTCGCTGCAGTGCGACCTGGTGATCGTCGACATCGTGCTGCAGGACGGCACCGGCTTCGCCGTGCTGGCCGATCCGGCGGTGCACCGCGACGAGCGCGAGTTCGTCGTGCTCACGAACTATGCGAGCCCGGCGGTGCAGCGGCGCTGTGCGGAACTGGGTGCGCGGCGCGTGTTCGACAAGTCCAACGAGATCGACGACCTGCTCGATTACTGCCGGGACCTTGCCACCGGCCGGGGGCGCATCTCTAGCGGATCAAACCCTGCTTCAGCGCGTAATACGTGAGATCGCTGTTGGTCTTCAGCCCGAGCTTGTCCATCACGCGCGAGCGGAAGGTGCTGACCGTCTTCACGCTCAGGCACAGCGCCTCGGCGATGCGGCTGATCGTCTCGCCCTGGGCCAGGTGCAGGAACACCTG
>VBDL01000113.1 GCA_005884255.1 Betaproteobacteria bacterium
CTACCGCCTGATCACGCTGGTCGACAAGGCGCGCTCCGGCGACCTGCTCGGCCGCATCAAGGGCGTGCGCAAGAAGTTCGCGCAGGACGTCGGCTTCCTGCCGCCGCCGGTGCACATCCGCGACAACCTCGAGCTCAAGCCGAGCATGTACCGCCTCACGCTGCGTGGCGCGGTGGTGGGCGAGGGCGAGGCCTTCCCCGGCATGTGGCTGGCCATCAACCCCGGCCACGCGACGCAGATGCTGCCCGGTACCAAGACTATCGATCCCGCCTTCGGCCTGCCCGCGGTGTGGATCGAGGACCGCCAGCGCGAGCAGGCGCAGATGGCCGGCTTCACGGTGGTGGACTGCTCCACCGTGGTGGCCACGCACCTGTCGCACCTGATGCAGGTCAACGCGACCAAGCTGCTCGGCCGCGTCGAGACGCAGGCGCTGGTGGAGCATGTCACGAAGCTGGCGCCCAAGCTGATCGAGGACGTGATCCCGAAGATGGTCGGCATCGCCGCGGTGCAGAAGGTGCTGCAGCTGCTGCTCGAAGAGGGCGTGCACATCCGCGACATGCGCTCGATCGTCGAGTGCCTGGCCGAGCATGCGGCCACCGTCACCGACCCCGCCGAGCTGGCGCGGCGCATCCGCATCCACCTGGCGCCGGCCATCGTGCAGCAGATCTATGGGCCGACGCGCGAGCTCGACGTCATTGCGCTGGAGCCGGAGCTCGAGCGCCTGGTCACGCAGGCGCTGAACTCGCCGCATGGCGCGGCGCTGGACCCCGGCGTGGCCGACACGCTGACGCGCCGCGCCGCTGAAAGCGCCAAGCGCCAGGAAGACCTCGGCCTGCCGGCTTGTCTGCTGGTGCCCGACATGATCCGCGGCCCGATGGCGCGGCTGCTCAAGCGCGCCGCGCCGCGGCTGAAGGTGCTGGGGCACAGCGAGATCCCGGAGACGCACTCGATCCGCATCGGCTCGATCATCGGCGGCGCGGCTTGAAGTGGGCCACCCCCTACGGCCTTCGGCCGCCCCCTCAAGGGGGCGACACCGGCGGACCGGCGGAGCCGGATCCGCGGTGTCCGCTTGGCCTGGACCGACGGTGCCTGATTCCCGTCGCCCTTCGCGCGCATTCGTTTCAAAACACAACCGGTTTCACCCCGCTTATCTCCCTTAAGTTCTTGCGCTCGCTCGGAACAATGCGAAGCACGACCCGAAAGATCCGAGGCACCGCATGAACGTCAAACGTTTCACCGCTCGCACATCGCGCGATGCACTGAACCTGGTGAAGCAGGCCTTCGGCGACGACGCCGTGGTGCTGTCCACGCGGCCATGCCCGGAAGGCGTCGAGGTGCTGGCGATGGCGCCGGACGGCATCCAGCAGATCGAGCGCGTGGCCGCACCGGCCGTGACCGCGCCCGTTGCCAAGCCGGCTGCGAAGCCTGCCGCGAAGGCGGCCAAGCCCGCGGCACAACGCAGCGACCCGGTGCCGCCGGCGAGCGAGGTCGACGACGACGTGGCGCAGCTGTCGATGAGCACGCTGTCGTTCCAGGATTACGTGCGCGAGCGCGTGCTGCGCCGGCGCCAGGCCGAGGTCCGCGCTGCCGAGCCGCAAGCGCGGATGCCGGCGCCGCAGCCGCAAGAACCCGAGCCCGTGCGCCCTGCGCCGAAGGCGCCGGTGCTGCGCGATGCGGTCCGCGTCGAGCCCGCGCCCGCGGCCGTGCCGGCACTGGCCGACATGGGCCCGTCGCGCCGCGATCAGCAGGACATGCTCAACGAGCTGCGCTCGATGAAGGGCCTCATCGAAGAGCGCTTCGGCGCGCTCGCCTTCATGGAGAAGCTGCAGCGCTCGCCGAAGCAGGCGCAGCTGACGCAGAAGCTGCTCGACGTCGGCTTCTCGCCGGCGCTGATCCGCAAGATGGTCGACGGCCTGGCCGCCGACACGCCCGATGAACTCGCCTGGGCCACCAGCGTGCTCGAGCGCAACCTCGTCACCGGCGAGACCGAAGCGGCGCTGGAAGATCAGGGCGGCGTCTACGCGCTGATCGGCTCCACCGGCGTCGGCAAGACCACCAGCACGGCGAAGATCGCCGCGGCCTTCGCCACCAAGCATGGCGCCGCCAACCTCGGCCTCGTCACGCTCGATGCCTATCGCATGGGTGCGCACGAGCAGCTGCGCGCCTATGGTCGCATCCTCGGCGTGCCGGTGCACACCGCGCACGATCGCGCGTCGCTCGAAGATCTGCTGGAACTGCTGGCCGGCAAGAAGATGGTGCTGATCGACACCGCCGGCATCGCGCAGCGCGACGCACGCACGCGCGACATGCTGGAGATGCTGTCGCATCGCTCGATCCGCAAGCTGCTCGTCGTCAATGCGTCGGCGCAGGGCGAGACGATCGAGGACGTGATGGTGTCGTGGCGTGCCGCCACCTGCCATGGCGTGGTGCTGTCGAAGATCGACGAGGCCGTGAAGCTCGGCCCCGCGCTCGATGCGCTGATTCGCCACAAGCTCAAGGTCGTCGGCGTGGCCAACGGCCAGCGCGTGCCCGAAGACTGGCACCGCCTGTCGGCCCATGCGCTGGTGCACCGCGCGTTGCGCGGCGGCGGGAGCCCGTCGTGGCGCATCGATGCCAGCGACGTGAGCCTGATCTTCGCCGGCCAGCGCAGCCCTGCCGCGCCGGGCGCCATGCACGCCTGAAGCATTCCTGAAGCTGCCCAACGATGCGCGACTTCTACGCTTCCAGACCCCAACCGCTGGACCAGGCCGACGGCCTGCGCCGCCTGTTCGCCGCCTCACGCATGCATTTCGTGCCGGTGCTGAGCAACCCGTACCTGGCCTTCGGCGGCGTGATGCTGGAGCGCCTGTGCAGCGCGCTGGCCGACTTCGGCCAGCACGTGCTGCTCGTCGACGCCGGCGAGCGCGCGCCCGCGCCGCACGAGCTGGCCGCGCTGGAGCTCGGCGCCTGCGTCGAGCCGCTGTCCAACGAACTGTCTTACCTCGCCGCGCGCGAGCTGCCGCTGCGCTACGTCGACACGCAAGGCGCGACCACCGGCTTCCTCACGGCGGTGGCCGACGCCGCGCCGCAGGCCGACGTGGTGCTCGTGCATGCCACCGCGCCCGACCTCGTGCGCCTGTTCATGCGCCGCCCGGAGCGCGCGCTGCTGCTGGCGGCCGACCACCCGGGGAGCGTCACGCACGCCTATGCGGGCATGAAGCTGCTGGCCGCGCGCAGCGGGCTCAAGGCCTTCGATCTGCTGCTCGGCGCCGCCGCCCATTCGCCGCGCACCGAGCGCATCGCCGAGCAGATGGCGCGCTGTGCCGACGGCTTCCTCGGCGCGGTGCTGCACGACTGGGCCGACATCGACCCCGCCAGCGCCGCCGATGACCCCACCGGTTGGCGCCTGCAGCGAATGGTGCAGCGGCTGCTGCACCGGCCGCCGGCCGCACCGGCCGCGGCCTACCGCACCCACAACGAGCCCGCCGCGATGCAGGCCGCGTACTGACTCCTCGAAAGCCTTCCCATGTACACCGCCAAAGGCCACCTCGACGTCAACACGATGCTCAAGCAGTACAGCCCGCTGGTGCGCCGCCTCGCGCACCAGATGATCGCCAAGCTGCCGGCCAACGTCGAGATCGACGATCTGATCCAGGTCGGCATGATCGGCCTGACCGATGCCTTGAGCCGCTTCGACGCGCAGCAGGGCGTGCAGTTCGAGACCTTCGCGACGCAGCGCATCCGCGGTGCGATGCTCGACGAGCTGCGCGGCGCCGACTGGATGAGCCGCGGCACGCGCAAGCAGCAGCGCTCGATCGAGAGCGCGGTACGCACGCTGGAGCAAAAGCTCGGCCGCGCGCCGCACGAGAGCGAAATCGCCAAGGAGATGGGCGTCAGTCTCGCCGAGTACCAGGAGCTGCTCGGCAAGGTGCGCGGCACGCAGCTCGTGCACCTGGAAGACATGTCCGGCGACGAGGGCGACGACGACTACCTCGACCGCCACGTGGTCGACGAGGACGGCAACCCGCTGTCGATGCTGCAGGACCGCCGCATGCGCGAGGCGCTGGTGCAGGCCATCAAGAACCTGCCCGAGCGCGAGCAGTACGTGATGAGCATGTACTACGAGCACGACATGAATCTCAAAGAGATCGCCGCCGTGCTCGGCGTCACCGAATCCCGCGTTTGCCAGTTGCACAGTCAGTCCATTGCAAGGTTGAGGGCGAGACTGCGCGAGTGGTAGTGCACGACAACGCAGCAGCGGCCTGACGCTGCACAGAAGCAGACGGAGACAAGCCATGTTCGCTGGGTTCAAGAAGGCGGCTCCGACCGCCGAGGTGATGGTGCAGGCGCCGCAGGCCGCGCCCGACGGCGACGCGCGGCGCATCGTCGTCGCGATGGGCGCGCAGGCGTCGACCATGGGCCGCGAGGCGGCCGAGGTGCGCGGCGTCATCAAAGACACGCAAAAGGTTTCGGCCCACCAGGCGCAGGCGATTGCCGCGCTGGCCACGCAGCTGCACGAGATCACGCGCTCGCAGGAGGCGATCGGCGAGCAGACGCAGGGCAGCCTGGCCGCGGTGGCGCATGCGCGCAGCGCGGTGGAGAGCGTCGGCCGCGAGGTCGGCGGCATCGTGCAGACGCTGCACCAGGTGTCCGACGCCGCCGGGCAGATCACGCAGATCGCGCTGCAGACGCGGCTCGTCGCGTTCAATGCCTCGGTCGAGGCCAAGCGCGCCGGCGAGGCCGGCCGTGGCTTCGGTGTGGTGGCCGATGCGGTGAAGGATTTGTCGGCCAAGGTCGAGTCTTCGTCCAAGGCCATCATGAGCACGGTCAACGATCTCGATGCGCGCGTCGAGGCGCTGGTGCGCGAGATCCAGACGCGCGCGGGCGCCGGCCAGGAGCAGGGCGGCTTCCACAAGGCACTGGCCGAGGTGGAGACCAGCGTCGCCGCCATCGGCGAGGCCGCAGTGGCCAGCCGCCGCATCAGCGACGGGCTCAACGGCCGCATGTCGGAGATCGAGTCGGAGATGCACGCCACCGGGCGCGCGCTCGACACCGCGATGAAGCGCAGCGAGGCCTTTCTCAAGGTCTCGGAGCACATGATCGAGGCGGTGGCCGCCTGCGGCATCGAGACCGACGACACGCCGTACATCCGCGCCAGCCAGGAGGCGGCGCAACAGGTGAGCACGCTGCTCGAAGACGCGCTGCGCACCGGCACTATCAGCATGGCCGACCTGTTCGACGAGCAGTACAAGCCGATCCCGAAAACCAACCCGCAGCAGCACACCACGCGCTTCGTCGACCTGGCCGATCGCCTGTTTCCGCAGGTGCAGGAGCGCATGCTGAGGACCGCAACGGCTACGTGGCCACGCACAACAAGAAGTACTGCCACCCGCAGCGCGGCGACGTGGCGTGGGACACCGCCAACAGCCGCTACCGCCGCATCTTCAACGACCGCACCGGCCTGGCTGCCGGGCGCAACCAGCGGCCCTTCCTGCTGCAGACCTACCGCCGCGACATGGGCGGCGGCCACTTCATCGTGATGAAGGAAGTCGATTCGCCGATCACGGTGAACGGCCGCCATTGGGGCGGCGTGCGGCTCGCGTTCAAATTCTGAATTCGCGACACGCTGCCGCGCCTCGTGCGCGCCGTGCTGCCGCAGATGCTCGAGCGCGGTCGCGGCAAGATCCTCGTGATGGGCAGCGCGGCGGCCTTGCGCGGCATGAAGCGCGCGTCGACCTACAGCGCCGCGCGCGGCGCGCAACTGGCCTATGTGCAGGCGGTGGGCGTCGAGCTCGCGCCCAAGGGCGTGCAGGTCAATGCGATCGCGCAGAACTTCGTCGACAACCCGACGTACTTTCCGCCCGAGGTGCAGGCCAACCCGCTGTTTCAGCAACGCCTGCAACGCGAGGTGCCGCTGCAGCGCCTGGTCGCACCGCGCGAGGACGCGCTGTTCGCGGCTTACCTGTGCAGCGACGCGGCCGATTGCTTTGTCGGCCAGGTATTCCCGGTGTGTGGCGGCTGGATCGCGCGCTGAAGGTGCGAGGAACCCCCGGCCGACAGCCCGGTCGTGATTCATGCTGGAGGCTCAGCCTCCTAGGCTTGAACGCTGCCGCCCAGCGAGCGGTCGGCAAGGCCGGTCGGCGCGTAGACGCTGGTGCCCGCGGTGTGCGGCAGCAGCACATCAATCGCGCGGTCCAGCGCGGCGGTGGCGCGGGCCAGTGATTCGCGTTGCGCGGCGACATGGCCGCTGGCCACCGCCAAGCGGCGGCGCAGCGGCAGCGGCACGCCGCCGGCGCGGGCGGCCTGCGAGAAGCGGTCGACCGCCAGTGCCAGTGCGCGGTGCAGTTCGGAGGCATGCACCTCGATGGCCTGCACATCGCGCGCGCGCAGCGCCTCGCCGAGCGCGGCCAGGCGCAACTCGACGGCGCCCAGGCAGGCTTCGAGGTCTCCGCCTTGCGGGGAGGCCATGGGCTGCGTGGGGTTCGAAGTCATGCGGTTGGCGATACGGGCCGGTGGGCCCGACGGTGTTGTTGTGCGAAAGCCTTAGTGCGACACCTTGCCCAGCAGTTCCTGGGCGTTGGCGATCAGCTTGTCGGCAATGGCTTCCGCGTTGACCTGGAACTTGCCGTCACGAATGGCCTGCGCGATGCGCGACACCTTGTCCGCGTCGAATTCGGGTGTGCTCAGCAGCGATGCGGTGTCCGACAGCTCGACCTGGGCGCTGGCCTCATTGGCATCGCCTCCCGTCTTCTTGGCGGAAGTGCCGCGCTCGCCGGCCGCTGGCGTGACAGCGTGCGTGGAATCGAGGTGGCCGATTTTCATGATGCTCTCCAGAGGGTGAGGCGAAGGCCTCTCCCGATCAACATGGCTTGGGTATCGGTTGCCGCGGGCGGGACTTTAGGGTTCGCCGCGGAATTCTCCGCGGCGCCTTGTAACCCAGTGTGTCTATCGTGGCGTGCAGCCAACGCGAAATGCTTCATAGCGGAATCTCCACCCGGTGCTCGGCCACCGCCTGTCCGGTGACCACTCTCCCGTTTTCGGTGCGCACGCGCACGACTTGACCCTCTATTCCGGGGGTCAAGGCCTGGCCTTCGCCGCTGACCGAGTAGCCCGGCCCCACGGCCACCAGGCTCACGGTCTCGCCGGCGGCAAACCACTGCCTGCTCTTCAGATCGGTCTGGCGCAGCGGCTGGCCGGCGGCCAGCGGGCGCGCCAGCACGCGGCCCACGGCGAGCGCGCTGCGGTCGATGGCCGGGCCCGGCTCCTCGGCCAGGTCGACCTCGGCCTCGCGCAGGTCGGCCTCGCTCAGGGCCGTGCCCGCGGGCAGCGGCGCGGCGGCCACGAGTGACGGTGCGAACACCTTCACGGTGATCGGCAGATAGACGTTCCACGCCACCGGCCCTTGCGTGCAGCGCAGGCCGATGCGCGTCTTGCCCCACAGCTTCGCGCCGCTGGGCAGATGCGGTTCGATGCGCTGGCAGGGCGCCAGGCGCAGCCGCGGGTCCAGCGAGCCGACGACGATGTCCACCCGCGCGCGCGGCATCGCATTGCGTGCCCCGTCCAACGCGAGCTGCCGCACCTGCTGCGCCAAGGGCTCGTCCACGGAGGACGGCTCGGCGGCACGCGCCGCGCCCAGCGCGAGCGCCAGCAGCAGTGCGGTGAGGTCGGGGCGGGTTTTTTTCACACTTGCACTGTAGGTCGTCCATGTCCAGTGGAAGGCGGCGAAATGAGGGGCAATGCGCCCGCTAATCCCGCTAATGTTCGCGCGCCGCGCTTCCCACAATGCCGTCACATCGCCTTACAGGGTTTCGACCCGAGAGGAACGGCATCATGGACATCACCCAATCGCTGAGCTTCCACGCGCAAGCGCTCTCGCTGCGCAGCGAGCGCCAGCGACTGATCGCCAGCAACATCGCCAACGCCGATACGCCGGGCTACGTGGCGCGCGACATCGATTTCGCGCAAGCGCTGCGCGAGGCCACCGGCCAGTCCGGCGTCGCCGGACAGATGGCGGCCACGAGCAGCGGCCACATCCAGCCCACGGCCGGCGCGCGCGCCGAAGCCAATCTGAAGTACGCCACGCCGAGC
The DNA here is from genome assembly GCA_005884255.1 of Betaproteobacteria bacterium. Taxonomy (GTDB): domain Bacteria; phylum Pseudomonadota; class Gammaproteobacteria; order Burkholderiales; family Burkholderiaceae_C; genus VBDL01. The sequence goes on from VBDL01000113.1 coordinate 8,068, forward strand.
CAGACCAGCCTCGACCGCAACACGGTGGACATGGACCGCGAGCGCGCCAGCTTCGCCGACAACGCGGTGAAGTACGAGGCGACACTGCGCTTCATCAACCAGGATGTGCGCACGATGCTCGACGCCATCAAGGGCCAATAAGGAGCTTGAGCCATGTCGATGATGAACATCTTCAACGTCTCTGGCAGTGCGATCAGCGCGCAGAGCCAGCGGCTCAACGTCGTGGCCTCAAACCTGGCCAACGCCGATGCGGTGGCCGGCCCCGATGGCCAGGCCTACAAGGCGCGCCAGGTCGTCTTTCAAACCCAATTGATGGGCGAGATGGGCGCCGCCGGCGTCACCGTGAGCAACGTCGCCGAGGACCAGACCCCCGGCCGCCGCGTGCACGACCCCAAGCACCCGCAGGCCGACGCCGAGGGCTACGTGACCTACAGCAACGTCAACGCGGTGGAGGAGATGGTCAACATGATCTCCGCGTCGCGCTCGTACCAGAACAACGTCGAGGTCATGAACACGGCGAAGACGCTGCTGCTCAAGACCTTGCAGATGGGTCAGACATGACCCACCCCCGTAGCGCCTTCGGCGCTCCCCCTCAAGGGGGCGCCCCCAGCGGACCGGCGGAGCCGGATCCGCGGCGGCCCTTGGTGACGTCGCGTTCCTGCACAGGAGAAACGAAATGGCTGCATTGACCGCCACCCAGCTGAACAACCTCAACGGCACTACGTCGACGTCGGCCACATCGACGAAGAGCGACGCCGGCAGCGAGGATCGCTTTCTCAAGCTCCTGGTCACGCAGATGCAGAACCAGGACCCGCTGAACCCGATGGACAACGCGCAGATCACGAGCCAGATGGCGCAGATCAACACCGTCAACGGCATCGAGAAGCTGAACACGACGGTGGCCTCGCTGAGCGGGCAGTTCCTGCAGATGCAGACGCTGCAGGGCGCCTCGCTGGTCGGCCGCGGCGTGTTGGTCGAAGGCAAGCAGGTGGTGATGAACGACAGCGGCAAGGGCGTCGGCGGCTTCGAGCTCGACGGCGCGGCCGACTCGGTGAAGGTCGAGGTGCTCAACGCCGCGGGCCACGTGGTCGACACGATGGACATGGGCGCGGAAACCAGCGGCCGCCACGGCTTCACGTGGACGCCGCCGTCTACCGTCACCGACACCACGGGCCTCACCTTCCGCGTCACCGCCACCAGCGGCGCCGCCGCCGTCACCTCCAGGCCGCTGATGGCCGACACCGTGGTCGCGGTGAGCACCGGCGGCGACGGCCTGAACCTCTCCCTGTTGCGCTCCGGCGATGTCGCCTACAGCGCGATCAAAGCATTTGATTGACATCAAGGAAACGCATGAGCTTCCAGCAAGGTCTATCCGGTCTGAACGCCTCGAGCAAGAACCTCGAGATCATCGGCAACAACATCGCCAACGCGAACACGTATGGCGCCAAGTCCTCGCGCGCCGAGTTCTCCGACGTCTACGCCAGTGCGCTCAGCGGCGCGGGCACCAGCTCGGTGGGCATCGGCACCAACCTGTCGGCGGTGTCGCAGCAGTTCAGCCAGGGCAACATCACGACCACCGACAACCCGCTGGACCTGGCCATCAACGGCGCCGGCTTCTTCCAGGTGACCGACGGCAAGAGCCCGACGCAGTACTCGCGCAACGGCCAGTTCAAGATCGATCGTGACGGCTTCATCGTCAACAACCAGCACCAGCGGCTGATGGGCTACAAGGCCGACGGCTCGGGCGTGATCCAGCCGGGCCAGGCCGTGCCGCTGCAGCTGCCCACCGCCGGCATCAACCCGAACGCCACGTCCGAAATCGGCATCGAGATGAACCTCGATTCGCGCAAGGGCGTCACCGTGCCGGCCACCGGCACCATCGACTTCAGCGATGCCAAGACCTACAACAACGCCACCTCGCTGACCGCCTACGACGCGAAGGGCCAGGACGTGGCGCTGACCTACTACTTCCAGAAG
>VBDL01000843.1 GCA_005884255.1 Betaproteobacteria bacterium
GCCGCCAACCCGCGCGTGCCCTGGGCCGTGCATGCGGTGGCGCATGTGATGGAGATGCAGGGCCGCTTCGACGACGGCGCCGCGTGGCTGCGCTCGCATCAGCCGCAGTGGGCCGAAGGCAACGGCTTCGCCACGCACCTGTGGTGGCACCTCGGCCTCTTCCGCCTCGAAGGCCTGGACCACACCGGGGCATTGCGTCTGCTCGACGCGCATCTCTCCGGCGAGGTGCTGGAGATCTCGCTGCAGCGCCTCGACGCGGCGGCGCTGCTGTGGCGCCTGCATCTGCTGGGTGTCGACGTCGGCGAGCGCTTTCGCGCGCTGGCCGACGGCTGGGACGCGAGCGGCGCTCAGGCCGGGCACTACGCGTTCAATGACGTGCACCAGCTGATCGCACTGCTCGGTGCCGGCGACATCGCGCGTGCCGAAGCCTGGCTCGCGCGCTGCGCCGAGCGAGCGATGGCGCCCGAGGATGCGCGCCGCGCCAACCATGCGATGGCGCGCGAGGTCGGCATGCCGCTGATGCGCGGCTTGATCGCCTTCGCGCGCGGCGAGCACGACGCCGCGGCGCAGGCGCTGCACGCGGTGCGCGGCATCGCGCAGCGCTTCGGCGGCAGCCATGCGCAGCGCGATCTGATCGACCAGACGCTGCTCGCCGCCACCGCGCTCGGCAGCGGCAACAAGGCACTCGGCCGCGCGCTGCTCAACGAGCGCCTGATGGCCAAGCCGCTGACGCCGCTGACGCGGCACTGGAGCGAGCGGCTGGGCAACGGGCAACGGGCCCAAGCTTCATGACGAAGACGCTGGACGATGGCTACGACGAGACACCCCCGGAGCTGCGCATGCCGTTCAAGATCCTCAAGGACGCCGGCGTCGTGCCGCACGAGGTGGAGATGTTCCGCGAGCTGTCGGCGCTGAAGCGCGCGCTGCACGAGACCGTGAGCGCGGAGGAGGCGCGCACGCTGCGCCAGCGCATCAGCGAGCTGCAGCAGGCGATTGCGCTGCGGCTTGATAAGCTGAGGATGACGGGAAGTTTGTAGGGTGGGCTTCAGCCCACGTGCGATGGTGGGCCACCGCGGCGATGCGCCGCAGGTGGCGCGACTCCGGGTGCGTCAACAGCCACAGATCGGTTTCGCATTCGGGAATCGGCTCGCTCAGCGCGCGCAGGCCTTGGCGCTGCTGTGCGAGGAACACCGGCAGCGGCGCGATGCCCAGCCCTTGCTCCACCGCATCGGCCACCGCGCCGATGCTGTTGACGAGCAGCGCGGGGCTCAGCTTCGGGTAGAACTTGCGGCGCCAGCGCACGGTGGGGTGTTCGGGCAGGCCCTCATCGGGCGCCACCCAGCGCCAGGCATCGAGCGGCTTGCGGCTGCGGCCGACCAGGCGCGTCGCGCCATACACAGCCACCTGCACCGTGCCGAGCTGGCGGCCCACCAGATGTTCGGGCGCGCGCTTGGTGGCACGCAGCGCGATGTCGGCGTCGCGGCGCGTGAGGCTCACCATCTCGTTGGTCGCGGTGATGTCCACGCGCAACTGTGGATGCGCCGCGAGCAAGGGCTCCAGCGCGGGCAGCACCAGCGCCTGCAGGAAGGTGTCGGTGGTGGTCACGCGCACCAGGCCGCTCGCCTCCTCGCTGCCGCATTGCAGCTCGCCGCGCGCGCCTTCCAGCGCGGCCTCGACGCGCTCGGCATGCGTGCCCAACGCGCTGGCTAGCTCTCCCGGCAGGTAGCCGCGCCGCGTGCGCTCGAACAGGCGCTGGCCGATGCGCTTCTCCAGCCGCTGCACCGCGCGGAACACGGTGGAGCTGTCGACGCCGAGGCGCTGCGCGGCCTCGGCCAGCGTGCCGGTGCGCATCAGCGCGAGCAGCAGCGCGAGGTCGTCGGCCGTGGGCTTGTATTGCGTGCGTGCAATCATGGTTTGCGAGTCGGCCTATTTTCAGTGCACGGATGCAATCGTACGCTGGCGCCTCCGTTGGATCACCTGGAGCCCCCATGAAGCTGTACTACTCCCCCGGCGCCTGCTCGCTGAGCACCCACATCGTCGCCCGCGAGGCGGGCATCGCCGTCGATCTCGTCAAGGTCGACCTGCTGAAGCACCAGCTCGACGACGGCAGCGACTACTTCGCGATCAACGCGCGCGGCTACGTGCCGCTGCTCGAGCTCGACGACGGCAGCCGCCACAGCGAGGCCGGCGCACTGCTGCAGTATCTCGGCGACCTGTCCGGCAACAC
>VBDL01000076.1 GCA_005884255.1 Betaproteobacteria bacterium
ACGGCGAACAGCGGCTTGGTCAACGCCGCCATGCCGTAGCCGAGCAGTGCCAGCGGCTTGCGCTTGCCGATGTAGTCGGACCACACGCCGGAGAACACCTTGACGATCAGCGCCAAGGCCTCGGCCGCGCCCTCGATGAGGCCCACGGTCAGCGCACTGCTGCCGAGCACGGTGACCATGAACACCGGGAGCAGGCTGTGGATCATCTCCGACGAGACGTCCATCAACAGGCTGACGAAACCCAACGCCCACACGCTGCCGGGCAAGGAGGCGCGTTGCTGCATGACTAGCCGAGGAGCGAGGCCAACCACTCCGAGTGCAGGCCCCAGCCGGCGAACCCGGCGGCCACCATCAGCGCGCCCACGCTGGCCGAGGCCAAGCCCAGCAGCAGCAGCGGCCACGACTCGATGAGCGCCGACACCCCGATCACCGCCATCGCGATCGAGAGAAACACATCGGCCATGTCGAACTGGTCGTCGCGGTAGTTCATCGCGTCGTAGCTCTGCTCGTAGGCCTTGGCCTTGTCCGAGAGCTCCTTGGAGCGGGCCGTGTACTTGTCGATGGCGGCCTGCTGCTCGGTGGCCTGCGCCTGCAGCGCCGCGGCCGCCGCCGGCACCGCCGCCGCCACGGTGCGCGCCTGCGCGAGCGAGGCCTCGGAAAGGTGCAGCTTCAATCGAGCCGCCTGGTACTCGCTCCAGGTGTCCACCGCATCGGCCTTGGCCTTCTGCATCGCCTGCACGATGTTGTCGTCCTTCACCTTGCCCAGGGCCATCACGGTGGACAGCACGACCACGCTGATGCCCACTGCGCGGTTCAGTTTGCGGTTGCCGCCGCCCTCCGGCGCGGCGCTCACGTCGCTCATGCGTGTTACTCCTGTTCACGCGCCACATCGCGCGTGCCGCATGGTACGCATGACAGACGTGCAACGGTCCGTAATGTGGCGGAACGGGTGGCATGCCGCCCTCGTATACGCGACTGAAAGGAGTGCAAACCATGAGATCCAGCCTCACCTGTCGCGGCATCGCCGCGCTGTTGCTCGCGATCGTCTCGGCCGCCGCATGGCCGGCCGGCAAGGGCCCGCCGAGCGCCGCCGCGCATCCAGCGCAACAGCCGACGACGCTCGGCCCGGCGCGCACCGGGCAACCCAACCAGAGCTGCGAGACCACGCCCAACACACCGGGCCAGTCCGTCAACGCGCCGGGCTCGGCCTTCAACCCGTCCGGCAAGGCCGGCACGGTGTATGCAGGCGAGCAGCCGCAGAACTCACGCAATACGGCGAGCGTCTCGCAGTACGACGTGGCCTGCACTCGGCGCTGACTGACAGCCCCGCGTCGCCTTGTGGCTCCTCGCCCCCCAAGGGGGCTGTCGCTTCGCCTTGGGGCGGCCCGGCGGCTGCGCTCGACATCGGCGTCGCCTGCGGCGCCGATCCTAGACGGGGCCAGCCCAAGCGTCCCGCACCTCGGCGAGCAGCTCGCCGGCGCGCCCTTCGTAGCGCGGTGAATGGTGAAAGGGCACCACCTCCTGCGCACGCAGGCGGTGCGCAATCTCGCCGGCCTGGCGGGCGGTGAGGTGGTTCTTGCGTTGCGCGTGCTCGCGGTCCGCGTCGAGGAACACGCTCTCGATGTAGAGCCGGTCCACGTCGGTGAGCAGCTGCATCAGCTGTTCGACATTGGCTTCGCTGTAGCGCAGGTCGGTGACGAAGCCGATGCGTCGGCCGTGCACGGTGTCGAGCACCAGCGGGCGCAGCTCGCCGATCGTGCGCGCCATCGCATGCTCGCCTTGCGCGTCGCGCCAGCGCAGCTCGATCGGCGTGTCGTCGGCCGCCCCGCGCAGCGCCGCGTGCTTGAGCTCGCGCAGCCAGGCGCCGGTGGTCACCCCCAGCGCCGCCAGCCGCTCGCTGGCCACGCGCAGCCGGGCCTTCTCTTCCAGCGCATAGGCCAGGCAAGGGATGCCGTGGTCGACGAAACGGCCGCGCACGCGAAACGCCGCCTCCTCGTGCAGCACGTCGCCGGCCAGCGCCAGCGTAGGCCCCTCTTCCCGCGCGAAACCGCGGCGGCTGGAGAAACGCGCCCAGCGCGCGTGGCCGTCCCCGGCGAGCTCGCACACCTCGAGCAGCAGCTCGACCTCGTAGCGGTGCACCACGTTCCAGGTATAGGCGCGCAGCTTGTGCTCGACCTGCGCGGCGAACTCGGGCCCGCCGAAGATCTGCAGCCGCGGCTTGCGCCCGAGCAGCACGCGCAGCAACTGATCGAACCCCGCGAAGTGGTCCATGTGCGCATGCGTGACGAACACCTGCGACAGGCGCAGCAGATCGCGCGGGCGCAGTGCGGAGAGGTCACCGAGGTCGAACAGCAGCGCGCGCCGTTCGTCGACGAACGCGACGTACAAGGCCGGGTCGCCGAAGACATCGTTGACGAGGCGGGCTTCAAGCAGCGGGCGCATGCGAACCCAGGCAGGAGACGCATGCCAATCTAGACCTCCAGCGTTCGCCTCGCAACGGAGGCTGGCCGCACGCCCGCTGCGGTGCTACGCTGCGGCTGACAGGTGCCGCCATGACCCGACTCTCGATGTGCGAAGAGTGTGCCGCGTTGGCCCGCCACCCGCATGTGGCCGGTGCGACCGAGCGCTTCAAGGAGCTGGGCGTCAGCGAGCAGACGCGCCCGTCGGGCCCGCCGGTGGTGCGCAAGCGCTACGAATGCCAGGCCTGCCACACCGTGTGGACGGTGATGAAGGATCCGGCCGAGCCGGCCGACATCTGGTCCGCGGATAGCTAACGTCGCCACATTCCGGTAGAGCTGTAACGCTCGCCGGTATCCGACAGCAGGGTGACGATGCTGCGAAAGCGCCCGCGCGCCGCCAGCACGAGCGCGCCGTGCACGAACGCGCCGGACGACGGGCCGACGAACAGGCCTTGTTCGGCAAGGCGCCGGCACTGCGCCAGCGCCTCGTCGAGCGTCACCGCGATGCGCTCGTCGATCAGCGATTCGTCGAGGATGGCGGGCACGATGTCGCCCGGCTCGCCCAGCGGCTTCAGCCCCTCGATGCCCGGGAAGGCCTCCGGGATCACCGCGGCGATGTGCAGCCGCGGATTCGCCTCGCGCAGCGCGCGCCCCGCGCCCGTGAGCGTGCCGCCGGTACCCACGCCGGCGACGAAGGCCTCGGGGGGCGCGGCGAGCTGCTCGAGCATCTCCCGGCCCGTGCCCTCGTAGTGCGCGCGCCAGTTGTCGGGGTTGGCGTACTGGTCGGCATGCCAGTAGCGCTCGGGCTGCTCGCGCGCCAGCCGCTGCGCCTCGCGCAGCGCGAAGTCGTAGCCTTCGAGCGGATCGGTGACGATCAGTTGCGCGCCGTGCGCGGCGATGCGCTGCAGCCGCTCCTCGCTGGCATTGCCGGGCACGACGATGGTCACCGGAACGCCCAGCGCCGCGCCGAGCATCGCGTACGAGATGCCGGCGTTGCCCGACGACGAATCGAGCAGCCTCCGGCCGCCGGCGAAGCGGCCGGCGGCGATCGCCTGCAGCAGCATGCGCGCCACCGGCCGGTCCTTGATCGAGCCGCCGGGGTTCACGCTCTCCAGCTTGGCGAAGAGGCGCACGCCCGGCGGAGCCAATGCGCTCAGCTCGACCAGTGGCGTGTGGCCCACGCCAGCCAGCAGCGCGTGCGCGGCCGGCGTCATGTCACCGCGCTTGCGCAGAAGCGCTCGTAATCGATGTAGCCGGGGAACGCGCGGCCGTCGCCGCAATAGCGGCAGCCCGGGTCGCGCTCCAGCTGGAGCTCGGTGAAGTTCATCTGCAGCGCATCGAAGTACAGCAGCCGGCCGACCAGCGGCTCGCCCAGGCCAAGCAGCAGCTTGATCGTCTCGGTGGCCTGCAGCAGGCCGATCACGCCGGGCAGCACGCCGAGCACGCCGGCCTCGGCGCAGGACGGCGCGTACTCGGGCGGCGGCGGCTCGGGGTAGAGACAGCGGTAGCACGGGCCGGGCCGCTGCGGGCGCGCCGGCCAGAACACGCTGACCTGGCCCTCGAAGCGGTAGACCGCGCCATGCACATTGGGCAGCCCCAGCTTCACGCAGGCATCGTTGACGAGGTAGCGCGTGGGGAAGTTGTCCGAGCCGTCGACCACCACCTCGTAGCCGTCGAGGATCTGCTCGACGTTGGCGCTCGTGAGCTGCGTCTCGTGGCCGACGATCTTCACGCTCGGGTTCAGCGCCTCCAGCGTCTGCCGCGCCGAGGCGACCTTGGAGGTGCCGACGCGCGCATCGGTGTGCAGGATCTGCCGCTGCAGGTTGCTGCGGTCGACCACGTCGTGGTCCACCAGGCCCAGCGTGCCCACGCCCGCCGCGGCGAGGTAGTAGGCCGCCGGCGAACCGAGCCCGCCGGCGCCGACGAGCAGCACCTTCGAGCGCATCAGCTTCGCCTGCCCGGCCTCGCCGACCTCGGGCATCAGCAGGTGGCGTGAGTAGCGCTCACGCGCCGAGGCATCGAGCGCGGCGGGCCGCTCGATCGGCAAACCCTCGCTCTTCCAGCGCGTGAAGCCGCCGGCCATCGACGACACCTGCGCATAGCCCAGGCGCACCAGGTCGGCGGCGGCGAACAGCGAGCGCGTGCCGCTGCCGCACATCACGACGAGCGGGCGCTGCGCATCCGGCACCGCCTCCTCGATGCGCAGCTCGAGGTAGCTGCGCCCCAGGCGCAGCGCCCCGGGCGCACTGCCTTGCGCGATCTCGTCGGGCTCGCGCACATCGACCAGCGCCGCCCCGCGCGCCTGCAGCGCCAGGGCGTCGCGCGGCGTCACCTCGGGCACTGAGGCCTTCAGTTCGGCGAGCAAGCGTTCGCGGGCTTTCATGACGCGCTGCCTCCGGCCACCGCGGGCACGATGGCCACGATGTCGCCGTCGGCCAGCGGCGTAGACAAGCCGGCGAGCGAGCGCACGTTGCGGCTACCGACGAAAACGTTGACGAACTGGCGCAGCTCGCCTTCGGGCTCGAGCAAGCGCGCGAGCACGCCGTCGTGCGCCGCCCCGAGCGCCTGCAGCGCCTCGCGCACGCTGCTTGCCTGCACCTGCACCTCGCCGGCGCCTTGCGTGTAGCCGCGCAGGGGCATGGGGATGCGCACGGTGACCTGGCTCATGGCGCGACCGCCTCTTCGACGAACTCCGCCCCCTCGAGCCGCCAAGAACGCATCGCCTGCACGCCGCCTGCACCGACCTCGAGGATCAGGTAGGACCAGCCGTCCCAGGCTTGCGCTCGGTCGGTGGCCGAGGGCCGCGCCGGATGGTCGGGGTGGGTGTGCCAGACGCCGACGATGTCCAGCCGCCGCGCGCGTGCCATCTCGTCGGCCCGCAGCAGGTCCAGCGGGTCCATCTCGTAGCGGTCTTCCGCACGCTCGGTGTTGAGGTTGCGCGCCTGAGTCACGTCCTCGACCTGCGCCACGCCATCACCGGCGCAGCCGAGCAGCAGGCCGCAGCACTCCTGCGGATAGCCCTCGTTCGCCCAGCGCCGCAGCCGGTCCTGCAGCGCCGAGTTCAGCTGCAGCATCATCGGCACCACCTCTGCTGGAAACCAGTGTAGTTCTGGCGTCGGCTCGACGGAACACCGGCCCGCGAAGACCATCTAAGCGGATGCTGTTGGCGTTCAACAGGAGGTGAAGACCATGTTGCAATTGAAGCATTGGCAAGACGCGGTCAACGCCATCCTCGGCGCTTGGCTGGTCCTCTCGCCGTGGGCCATGGGCTTCCAGGGAGAGACGATGGCGATGTCCAACGCCGTCATCGTCGGCTTGGCGCTCATCGCCGCGGCGCTTGGCGCGATCTTCGTGCCGCGGGCCTGGGAAGAATGGACCGAGGGTGCGTTGGGTGTGTGGCTGGTCGTGTCGCCGTGGGTGCTTGGCTTCGGCGGCTCTTTCGGCCCGCGGCTCGATGCTGTGGTGGTCGGCATCCTCGTCGTCGCGCTGAGCGCGTGGACGCTCGCGACCGACAAGGACTACATCGCCGCGTTGCGCAAGCACACGGCGCAGTGATCGGCCCCCTCTAGATCGCCGCCCACAGGAACCCCCCACTGGCCACCAGGGCGGCCAGGCTCGCGGCCACGGCCGAGAGCCTGAGGGGGTGCAGCCGCGTCCACAGCAGCAGCCCGGTGAGCGACAGCACGATGAGGGCGCCGGCGACGCTGTCGGAAAGCAGCACCCAGAAGGCGCTCACGCCGCTCGCGGTGTGCAGCCGCATCAAGGTGCCGATCGGCGTCGCGTCCTGCGTCTCGACCTTGACGAAGCGGTTGCCGACGAAGTACTCGGCGCTCACCGCCTTGTGCGGCGCCTGCAGGTTGAAGCTCCAGCGCTCGGGCTGCTCCACCGTGCGCTCGCCCCAGGTCACGCGGCGCGGCGGATCGGCCTTCGCGCGCGACTGCAGTCCCTGGAACTGCAGCTCGGCTTGCAGCCATGCGGCCATCGCTTCGGGGCTGTCGAAGTCCTGCGTCAACTTCAGTTGCGCAGTTCGCTGCACCTCCTTCTCGACCGGGATCTTCAGCAGCGCGCGATGGTTCATCAGCAGCCCGGTGGCACCGAACACGAGGCCGAGCGCAGCGCCCCATAGGCCGACATACAGGTGGATCTTGCGCAGCCAGCGCACGAACAGTGCGCTGCGCCGATGGGAGCGCTGAGCCGACGTGAGCACGGATCGCTCGATGACTGCGCTCATTGGCACCCTCCCGCTGCGCGGGGTCCCTCCGAGAGGGACATCGCGCCCCCTTCGGAGCGGCCGTGCGGGGGCGCTCATGCGTGGGCCCACATACGCAGCAGGTTGTGATAGCAGCCGGTGAGCTGCAGGCGCGCGGCCTCGTCGGCCTCGGTCTGCGCGAGGCGCTGGATCGCCGTGTCGAGATCGAGCAGCAGCGTGCGCTGGCCGACGTCGCGCACCATGCTCTGCGCCCAGAAGAAGCAGGCCAGGCGCGCACCGCGCGTCACCGGCTCCACGCGATGCAGGCTGGTCGACGGATAGACGATCAGGTGGCCGGCGGGCAGCTTCATCGAGTGCGCGCCGTAGGTGTCGTCTATCAGCAGCTCGCCGCCGTCGTAGTCGTCCGGGTCGCTCAGGAACAGCGTGGCCGACACGTCGGTGCGCAGGCGCTCGGCGCTGCCGGGAATGAGGCGCAGCGCGTTGTCGACATGATTGCCGAAATGCGCGCCGCCCTCGTAGCGATTGAACAGCGGCGGATAGACGCGCGCCGGCAGCACCGCGCTGACGAACAGCGGGTGCCGCTCCAGCGCGGCAAGCACGATGTACCCCAGCTCGCGCGCCAGCGGCGAGCCTTCGGCGAGCTGGCGGTTGCGCTTCACCCGCCCGCCCTGGTGGCCGGCGGTCGAGAGGCCGTCGACCC
>VBDL01000077.1 GCA_005884255.1 Betaproteobacteria bacterium
TCAGGCTGGACAGCAGATCGTGCTCGCAGTAGCGCGTGGTCAGGCGCACGTCTTCCGGCACGCCGCCGGAGAACGGATGCGTGCTCTCGTCCAGGCGGCCGGCCTCGAAGTCGAAATCGAGCAGGCGCATCACGTCCTGGCTCAGTGCACGCTGCGCGGCGACAGGGAACGGGCCCACCGGCTCGACAAGCTTGTCCTTGGCCTGGCGTTGCTGCGCCCGCTCGATCAGGCCGGGCAGCCATTGGCGCAGGTCGCCGAACAAGCGGTCGAGCTGCGCGCAGGTCATGCCGGGCTCGAAACGATCGAGCAGCGCGTCATAGGGGCGCAGACCCGACTCGTCGGCGAGCAGCTGGGCCTCTTCGCGCCCCAGGCGCAGCACCTCGCGGAAGTTCTCGAGAAAGCCCGCCCAGTCGTTGGCCGGCCGCTGCTTGCGCCAGGCGTGCTCGCAGCGCGCGGCGGCCAGCGTCTTCTTCTCGACCAGCGACTCCGGCAGCGCGTTGCTCGAGCGCCAGTCGCGGCGGATCTCGCGCAGGTTCGCGCGCTGCGCGTCGTCGAGCGACTCGCCTTCCGCCTGCGCGATCAAGCTCTTGAGCCGCGGCTCGGTGCGCATGCGGTGCAGCAAGGTGCCGATCTCGGCCAGCGCGGCGGCGCGCGCCTCGTTGCCCTTGGGCGGCATGTTGGCCGCCTGGTCCCACGAAGCCAGCGAGTGCAGATGGCCGAAGCGGTGCAGGCGGGTGTACAGCGCGGTCAGTTCGTCGTAGGCAGTCGTGCTCATGAGGTTCCCTGAATGGCAGCGTGCGGCGATTGTCGCTCGATGACCATGATGTGACAGGTCATGGAGCCCACGCCCCGCTTGCGCTAACGTGCGGACCATGCTGCTCGGCCGCCCCTCCCCCGCCTCCCGCCCGGTCGGCGACCTGCTGCGCGAATGGCGCCAGCGGCGCCGCCTGAGCCAGCTCGACCTTGCCGGCGACGCCGAGGTGTCGACGCGCCACCTCAGTTGCGTCGAAACGGGCCGCGCACTGCCCAGCCGCGAGATGGTGCTGCGGCTGGCAGAGCGCCTGGACGTGCCGCTGCGCGAGCGCAACGCGCTGCTCGTCGCCGCCGGCTATGCGCCGATGTACGGCGAGCGGCCGTTGAACGACCCGGCGCTGGCTGCGGCGCGCAAGGCGATCGACCTGGTGCTCGCCGGCCACGAACCGTATCCGGCGCACGTGATCCTGCGCTACGAGATCGAGAAGCCCTTGATCGAGGGCGAGATCGAGGCGGAAGACATCCCGGCACTGTGGGACGAGAAGATGAGCGCGCTGCTCGGCGTGGCCACGCGCGGCAACTTCAAGGATGGCCCGCTGCAGGACGTGCATTGGCCGGAGGCGCTGTTCGGCTACTTCCCGTGCTACACGCTGGGCGCGCTGTATGCGGCGCAGTGGTTCGCGGCGATCCGGCGGGGTACGCCGGACCTCGATGCACGCATCGCAGCCGGCGACTTGCGGCCGGTGTTCGACTGGCTGCGCGAGAACATCTGGAGCCAGGCCAGCCGCTGGACCACCGACGAGCTGGCCGTGCGCGCCAGCGGTGAGCCGCTGAACGCGGCGCACTTCCGCGCGCACCTGGAAGCGCGCTACTCGGTTTGAGATGGTGGGCCGAAGCCCACCCTACAGGCGGCCGCGATTTTCGTAGGGTGGGCTTCAGCCCACCGACTTGCGCGCGGCACCGCGCTTGGCGGCCTTGAGCGCGCCGTTCACATGCACGGCCTTCTTGGCGGCCGTCTTCTTCGCCGCGGCGGGCGCTTTGCCGAGCTTGGCGATTTGCGCAGCGAGCGCGTCGATGCGCTTGTTCAGCGCGTCGACTTCCTTGGCCGACGGCACGCCCAGCTTGGTCATCGCCTTGGACACGCGCGATTCGAAGATCGTCTCGAGCTTGTCCCAGTGCTGGCCGGCCTTGGCGGTCACGTCGCCGGCCATCGCGCTCATCTTGCCGGTGACCTGGCCGATCTTCTCTTCGGCCTGCGCCTGCGTCTTGCGCTGCAGGCTGACGCCTTCCTTGATCAGCGTCTCGAACAGCTTGCCGCCTTCTTCCTGCGCCTTGGAGAAGGCGCCCAGGCCTGCCAGCCAGATTTGCTGGGCCGAATCCTTGACGGTGCTGGCGAGCTGGCTGTCCAGCAGGCCGGCCGCCGAGGCGCTCTTCTTCTCGGCCATCTTCTGCAGCTTCTTGACCATGGTGTGGTTCCTCTTGCTTGGGGTGATGCCTGGACTATAGGGAGCCGGCATGGAGGCGACAGCCTAATTGTCTAGTGTGCGGGCTCTATGTGATTCTCAGGGATTGCCCCCGCTGATAGGCGCTTCAAAGCGCACGGGTCCGCGGCTACCATCGCCCGACACCAAGGAGGACCCGCATGCAGTATTTCGTCACCGGCGCCACCGGCTTCATCGGCAAACGCCTCGTCAAGACACTGCTCGCGCGGCGCGGTTCGACGGTGTACTTCCTCCTGCGGCCGGAGAGCGAGGGCAAGGCGGTCGAGCTGCTCGAGTACTGGGGGGTGAGCAAGCAGCGCGCGGTGCCGGTGTTCGGCGACCTGACCGAGAAGAAGCTCGGCGTCGCGCCCGAGCACGTGAAGGCGCTGAAGGGCCAGATCGATGCGGTCTACCACCTGGCGGCGGTGTACGACCTCGGCGCCGACGAAGAGAGCCAGGTGCGCACCAACATCGAAGGCACGCGCAACGTCGTCGACTTTGCGCACGCCATCGCGGCCAAGCACTTCCACCACGTGTCGTCGATCGCCGCCGCGGGCCTCTATGAAGGCGTGTTCCGCGAGGACATGTTCGACGAGGCCGAGGGCCTGGACCATCCGTACTTCATGACCAAGCACGAGTCCGAGCAGATCGTGCGCAAGGAGTGCAAGCTGCCGTGGACGGTGTACCGCCCGGCGATGGTGGTCGGGATCGACGGCCCGTACTACCTGTTCAAGCTGATCCAGCGCATGCGCCAGATCCTGCCGCCGTGGATGCCGTCGGTGGGCCTCGAAGGCGGGCGCGTCAACATCGTGCCGGTGGACTTCGTCGTCGCGGCGCTCGATCACATCAGCCACGGCAAGAGCGACATCACGAGCCAGTGCTTCCACCTGGTCGACCCGGTGGGCTACCGCATCGGCGACGTGCTCGACATCTTCAGCAAGGCGGCCCACGCCCCGAAGATGAACCTCTTCGTCAATGCCGCGCTGTTCGGCTTCATCCCGAAGAGCGTGAAGAAGGGGATGATGGCCGTGGCGCCGGTGCGCCGCGTGCGCAATGCGGTGCTCAAGGACCTCGGCCTGCCCGAGGACATGATGAGCTTCATCAACTACCCGACGCGCTTCGACTGCCGGCAGACGCTGGCGGCGCTGAAAGGCAGCGGCATCGCCTGCCCCAAGCTCGACGACTACGCGTGGCGGCTGTGGGACTACTGGGAGCGCAACCTCGACCCCGACCTCTTCATCGACCGCAGCCTGAAGGGCGCGGTCGGCGGCAAGGTGGTGCTGGTCACCGGCGGCAGCTCCGGCATTGGGCTGGCGGCGGCGGTGAAGTTTGCCGAGGCGGGTGCGGTGACCATCATCTGCGCGCGCGACGAAGACAAGCTCATTGCCGCAAAGCACGAGATTCTCGAGAAGGCGGGCAAGGACGCGACGGTCGTCACGCGCTCGGCCGACATTGCCGACGAGGCCAGCTGCAACGACCTGATCGCGTGGCTCAACGAGACCTACGGCGGCGTCGACGTGCTGATCAACAACGCCGGCCGCTCGATCCGCCGCGCCATCGAGTCGAGCTACGACCGCTTCCACGACTACGAGCGCACGATGCAGCTGAACTACTTCGGCTGCCTGCGCGTGACCATGGGTCTGCTGCCCGGCATGGTGAAGAAGCACAAGGGCCACGTGGTCAACATCAGCTCGATCGGCGTGCTGACCAACGCGCCGCGCTTCTCGGCCTATGTGGCGAGCAAGGCGGCGCTCGATGCATGGACGCGCTGCGCCGCCAGCGAGTTCGCCGACCAGGGCGTGACCTTCACCACGATCAACATGCCGCTGGTGCGCACGCCGATGATCGCGCCGACGAAGATCTACAACAACGTGCCGACCCTGGCACCGGAGGAGGCCGCCGACCTGATCGCGCAGGCCTGCGTGAGCAAGCCGGTGCGCATTGCCACGCGCATGGGCATCACCGGGCAGCTGCTGCACGCGCTGCTGCCGCGCGTGGCGCAGATCGCGATGAACACCACGTTCCGCATGTTCCCCGACTCGCAAGCGGCCAAGGGCGAGAAGGGCGCCAAGCCGCAGCTCAGCGCCGAGGCGATGGCGCTGCAGCAGATGATGCAGGGCATTCACTTCTGACCCACCGGGGCGAATGCCGCCCAGCGTGAGGTTCGTTGCACTAAGATGCACCGAGCATGAGGCGCAGGCTGTTCGCTACCGTCTGGATCTTCATCGAGCTGGCCATCGCCGCGGGCAGCGGCCGGGCTGCGGACGATGCCTTGGCCGAGGCGCGGCGCATCGTCGAAGCCGCCACGCAGCCCGCCGCGCCGTGGAACGGCCCGCGCACCGGCCCGCCCGCGCAGAGCGGAAAACACGTGGTGATCCTGGGCGAGGACCTGCGCAACGGCGGCATCCTCGGCGTGGCGCAGGGCGTGCGCGAGGCGGCGCGGGTCATCGGCTGGAGTGTGGCCGTGTTCGATGCCGGCGGCTCGGCCGAGCGCCGCCGCAAGGTGCTGGCCGAAGCGCTGGCCGGCCGCATCGACGGCCTGATGCTGATCGGCCCCGATGCGCGAGACATGCTCCCCGGGCTGCTGCCTTACGCGCAGCGCGGCATTCCCATCGTCGGCTGGCACGTCGCCCCGCACGCCGGTCCGGTGGCCGGCACGCCGGTGGCGATGAACGTGTCCACCGACCCGCTGGAGGTCGCCCGCGTCACCGCGCTGGCTGCCATCGTGCAGGCCAAGGGCCGCGCCGGCGTCGTGGTGTTCACCGACACCCATTACGAGCTGCCGAAGACCAAGGCCAACGCGATGGTCGAGGTGGTGCGGGCGTGCGCCGGCTGTACCCTGCTCGAGCTCAGCGACGTGGCGATCTCGCGCAATGCGGAGCTGATGCCTCAGAAGGCGCGCGAGCTGCTCTCGCGCTACGGCCGGCGCTGGACGCATGCGCTGGCCATCAATGACATCTACTTCGACTACGCCGCTCCCGTGCTCACGCAGGCCGGGCTCGCCAACGATGCGGTGAGCATGCTGTCGGCGGGAGACGGCAGCGCCGCGGCCTTCCTGCGCATTCGCGCCGGCACCTTCCAGACCGGCACCGTGGCCGAACCGCTGAACCTGCACGGCTGGCAGATGGTGGACGAGATGAATCGCCTGTTCGCCAAGGAGCCGGTGAGCGGCTATGTGCACCCGGTGCATCTGGTCACGCCGGACAACATCACGAGCGACGGCGGCGATCGTCTGCAGTACGACCCGGCCAACGGGTATCGCGACGTCTACCGGCGCATCTGGCAGCGGCCGTGAAGCTGCGCCTGCCGCATACGCTGACGGCGCAGTTCGCGCTCGCGGTGCTGGCCTTGGCCTTGCTGATCGTGGCCGTCGGCGCCACCAGCATCTATGCGCTGTCAAGCTCGGCCGATGCGGTGCGCGCGCTGTCCGAGCAGCGGCTGGCGCGGCTGCAGGACGCGCAGGACCTGGTGCAGCACACCCTGCTCATCGAGCGCCAGGCGCTGCAGCTCGCCGGCACCAAGTCAGCGGCCGATGTGCGCATGACACATCGGCAGATCGTCGAGCAGCTCGAGGCCTTCGATGTCCTGGTCGACCGCCTGGCGGCGGCCAGCGGCAGCGAGCACGTCGACGTGCTCGACCTGCACCAGTCCAGCCAGCTGTTTCGCAACACGGCGAACATCGTTGCGCAGTTGCGCGAAAGCGCGCTGCAGGGCGACGGCCGGGGGCCCGCGGCGCAGACGCCCTCGGGGCAGACGCTGAACGAGCAGATGCGCCGCCAGGCCGAAGCGCTGGCCGCCGCCGCGCGCCAGCAGTCGGAGCACTTCACCCGCGACTATCGGCAGGCCATCGAGCAGCTGGTGAGCGCAGCGAACCGCACGCGCTGGTGGGTGGTGGCGCTGGTCGCCGTGAGCCTGCTGCTGGCCTGGCTCATCACGCGCGTGTTCCTCGGTCGCCACGTGGTGGCGCGCCTGCGCCAGGTCAGCCGCCATTTGCGACGCGGCGACAGCGACGGCGAGGACGCGGGCGTGCCGGTCCATGGCGGCGACGAGATCGCCGACATGGCGCGCGCCGTCGAGCAGTTCCTCGAAGACCGGCGCCGGCGCAAGCAGGCCGAGCAGGAGCTCACCGCCGCGCGCGACGCGGCCATCGCCGCGCAGCGCGCGCAGGCCACGTTTCTCACCAACATGAGCCATGAGCTGCGCACCCCGTTGAACGCCATCCTCGGCTATGCGCAGCTGCTGCGCCGCGATGCCGGCGTGAACGAACGGCAGGCCGCGGGGCTGACCACCATCCACAAGAGCGGCGAGCATCTCCTCGCGCTGATCAACGACCTGCTGGACCTGTCGCGCATCGAGGCCGGCAAGCTCGAGCTGCGCGCCCGCGAGGTCGATGTGCCGAGCTTCCTGCGCACGATGGCCGACACGATGCGGGTGAAGGCCGCGGAAAAGGGGCTGGCCTTCAGCCTCGAGCACGGCGATGTCGACGTTGGCGTGTGCGTGGACGAACAGCGTCTGCGCCAGGTGCTGCTGAACCTGCTGGGCAATGCCGTCAAATTCACCGACGGCGGCCGCGTGTGCCTGCGCGTGGCCTTGGGGCCCGGCCCGGTCGGTCGGTGCCGGCTGCGCTTCGAGGTCGAGGACACCGGTGTGGGCATTGCGCCGCACGAGATCGAGCACATCTTCCAGCCCTTCGAGCAAGTGGGCAAGCTGGAGCGCCGCGCCGGCGGCACGGGCTTGGGCCTGGCGATCAGCCGCCAGCTGGTGCGCATGATGGGCGGTGAGCTCCATGTCGAGAGCCGGCTCGCGCCGTCGATCGGCCACGGCAGCCGCTTCTGGTTCGAGCTCACGCTGCCGCTCACCTCGCCGCCGGCAGCGGCCCGCGCGCCGGGCCGCGATGTGACCGGCTACGCCGGCCCGCGGCGGCGCATCCTCGTCGTCGACGACATCGTGGACAACCGGCGCCTGATCACCGACTGGCTGCGCCCGCTGGGCTTCGAGCTGGAGGAGGCCGTCGACGGCGAACAGGCGCTGACCAAGGCGCAGGCCTTCTGCCCGGACCTGGTGCTGATGGACAGCGCGATGCCGGTGATGGACGGCCTGGAAGCGACGCGCCGCCTGCGGCACATGGAGGGGCTGCAGCAGGTGCCGATCGTCGCCATCTCGGCGGCCGCCTATGAGGCGGACCAGCAGCGCAGCCTCGCTGCGGGCGCCGACGCCTTCCTGGCCAAGCCGGTCGAGCTGGCCGCACTGCGCGAGCGCATCGGCGCGTTGCTGCGCCTGGAGTGGATCGAACGCGTTTAGGCGGGGCGGGTGCCGCCGCAATCGGCGCAGCGGTTGACCTCGATCGACACATGCGCCAGCGCCCCGAGGTCATTCAGCCGCGCGCGATAGGTGTCGGCCGACAGCGGCGTGCCGGCCACCAGCGTCACGTGTGCCGCGAAGTGCTCGCCGCCGACGCGCGTGAGGTGCAGATCGGCCACGCGCGCGTCGCCATCGGCCTCCAGGCGCCGCGCCACCTCGGCGGCCAGCGGGTGGTCCATCTCGCGGTCGAGCAGGATGGTGGCGCTGTTGACGATCAGGCCGCGTGACCACCAGGCGATCAGCAGCGCGCCGAGCAGGCCGACCAGCGGATCGAGCACGCTCCAGCCGAGCAGCTTGCCGGCCAGCAGCGCGCCGATCGCGAGCACCGAAGTCGCCGCATCGGCCAGCACGTGGACGTAGGCGGCGCGCAGATTCAGGTCGCCGTGGTGGTCGTGGTGATCGTGGGCATGCGCGTGGTCGTGTGCATGTTCGCGCACAGGGTGATGATCGTGCCCGTGGTCATGGCCATGGCCTCCCTGCAGCAGCCAGGCACACGCCAGGTTGACGACGAGGCCCAGTATGGCGACGGCCAGCGATTGGTCGTAGCTGATCACCACCGGCGCCATGAGCCGCTGCACCGACTCGACGACGATGCTGAACGCCACCACCGCCAGCAGCAACGCGCTGGTGTAGGCGCCCAGCACCTCGACCTTCCACGGCCCGAGGCTGAAGCGCGCGTCGACGGCCCAGCGCCTGGCCAGCCAGTAGCTGACGCCGGCCACGCCGATGG
>VBDL01000078.1 GCA_005884255.1 Betaproteobacteria bacterium
AGTCCAGCGTGCCGGAGAACATGTAGACCTTCGACGTCTGCAGGTTGCTCACCGCGTCGAGATAGCCGCTGCCCGCCCAGCTGTTGGTCGTCGACACCAGGCTCGATACCGGAATGCTGCTGTCGTGCTTCATGCAGCGCCCGGTCGCGTTGACCACCGAGCCCTCGGCGCAATAGAACGGCCCGCCGGCCACCACGCCGGCGCCGGTCTTGAAGGTCGCCGAGTAGGCGACGTGCAACTGCACCGCCATGTAGCCGCCGGACGACAGCCCGGACACGGTGGTCTGCGACTTGTCGATCACCAGCTGCGGCAGCGGTCCCGCGTGCGGCGCGCGCGCCATGCCGCAAAGCAGCACAGACGCCAGCGCGACTGGAAGCGCGAGTCTTGCAAGCATGACCGATCCACCTCTGACTGGAGCCCCCTCTCGGAGGGGGCTAGGGGGAGCGAAACGTTCGGCGCGAGGCGCTAGCGGCCGCAGGCCGCTAGCGCTTGTTCCTGATCGGCACGCTCATCTGCTCGGGCTTGATCTCGCTCACGAGCTCGGGCACGCCCCAGGGGAAGGCCGGGTCCACCTTGATCTTGAAGTGGTACATCGACTGCATCGCCTGGTGGTCTTCCTTGCGGAAGGTCATCTTGCCCTTGGGCGTGTCGAAGCTCATGCCCTCCATCGTGCCGATGAGCTTGTTGGTGGAAGCGTCGCCGCCGGCCTTCTTCAACGCCTCCACCACCGCGATCGCGGCGCTCATCCCCCCGGCCGTGAAGAAGTCCGGCGGTGCCTTGAACTGCTTGTAGTGATTGGCCACCAGCCACTCGTTGACCGGGTTCTTCGGAATGCCGAAGTAGTAGTAGGTGGCGCCCTCCATGCCCGGGAAGTTCTTGTACGCGGCCATGGCCGGCAGGATGTTTCCCCCCGTGGCGACTTCGATGCCGTAACGCTGCTTCACCTCCAGGTCGGCGAACTTGTTGAACGGCGAACTGGCACCGGCCCACACGATCCACACCACCTTGCGGCCGGGCTTGTCCTTCAGCGCGTCGATGATGCGCTGGATGCCGGCGGTGAAGTCGGTGGTGTTCTGCGGCAGGTATTCCTCGTGCACGATCTTGGCGGTCTTGATCGCGTCCTTGAAGGCCTTCACGCCGTCGCGGCCGAAGGCGTAGTCCTGTGCCAGCGTTGCAATCGTCACGCCTTGCTTGTCCAGCGCTACCGCGTTGCTGATGGCGTCCTGCGAGCTGTTGCGGCCGGTACGGAAGATGTACTTGTTCCACTTGTCGCCGGTGATCGCGTCGGCCACCGCCGGCTCGACCAACAGCACCTTCTTGTATTCCTCGGCCACCGGCAGCATCGCCAGCGCCACGCCCGACGACGTTGGCCCGACCGCGATGTCGGCCTTGTCGTCGCCATAGGCCGCGGCGAGCAGGTTCTTGCCCACGTCGGGCTTGCCTTGATCGTCCTTCTCGATGACGATGAGCTTCTTGCCGGCCACGGTCATGGTGCCGTTGGTGGCGTAGTCCAGGCCCATCATGAAGCCGGTGGCGGTCTGCTTGCCGTAGGCCTCCAGCGGCCCGGTCTTGCTGTAGACGTGGGCGATGCGGATCTCCTTCGCATCGGCGGCGCACGCCGGCATCGGCACTGCCAACGCGGCCGCGCACAGAGTGGCGGCACCGAGGAATACCCCGAAAGAGAGACCCTGAGCGCCCGTTTTGCCTCATCCGTTGGCAGCAGGTCGGCCATTGCGGCGGACACCGCATGCACGATATACAGACAGCTGTCCGAACTTCATGCACCTCGAACAAGGGGAGAACGCGCATGCATCCGACCAAGCCCCGCTCCTGGTTCACGCGCTTCACCAAGTGGACCGCGCACGGCGCGGGCCGGCCCGGCAGCTTCGTGCTGGCCACCGCGGTGATCGTCGTGTGGGCGGCCACCGGCCCGCTGTTCGGCTACAGCGACACCTGGCAGCTGGCCATCAACACCGGCACCACCGTCGTCACCTTCCTGATGGTGTTCCTGATCCAGGCCACGCAGAACCGCGATGCCGAGGCCACGCAGGTCAAGCTCGACGAGATCATTCGCGCGATCGAAGGCGCACACAATGTGCTGCTCGACCTTGAAGAGCTGGAAGAGGAAGAGCTCGACGCGATGCGCCTGCGCTACGAGAAGCTCGCCGAGCATGCGCGCCGCGAGTTGCGCAGGGGACGCGGCGACACCGGGGTGCCGCCGCTGAGCGTGGGGCGCTAGGTTGCGAGTGCAAGGAGCGGCATGAGCATGCTGGGCCGGATTGCCTGTCATCGCTGTGGGCGCGTGCGCCTGGGCGCCGATGCGCCATGTCCGGCCTGCGGCGCGCCCCCGATGGCGGGCGCGGCGGCGGCGCCGGCGACCGAGCCCTTCGTCGGGCGCCGCAGCGAACTGCAGTTGTTGCATGACGCGCTCGGCGGCGCGCTGGCCGGGCGCGGTCGCGTCGTCGTGCTCAGCGGCGAGGCCGGCATCGGCAAGACGCGCCTTGCGCAAGAGGTGGCGACGCTGGCCCTGCGACGCGGCATGTTGGCGTTGTGGGGGCGTTGCCTCGAGGAGCCCGGCGCGCCGCCGTTCCTGCCGTGGACTCGCGCGATGCAGGCCTGCCTGCGGGCCTGCCGCGACGAACGCTTGCCTGCGCTGCTCGGGCGCGAGGCGGCCGCGGCGGTCGAGATCGCCCCCGAACTCGCCAAGCGACTACCCCCCGGCACCGCCGTGCCGGCCATCGGCGAAGGCGACCAGGCGCGCTTCCGGCTGTTTGCCGCGGTCGCGCATGTCTGGCGCCAGGTGGCGACGCTGCGCCCGCTGCTGCTGATCCTCGACAACCTGCACTGGGCCGATGCGTCGTCGCTGCGCCTGCTGGCCTTCATCGCGCAGGACATCGGCGAGTGCCGCATGCTGCTGCTCGGCTCTTGCCGCGAGGCGGGGTTGTCGCGCCAGCACCCGCTGGCGGCGACCCTGGCCGAGCTGCTGAACACGCGGCAGTTCAGCCGCCTGCCGCTGCAGGGCCTCAGCTTCGACGAGACCGAGCGCCTGGTCGCCGCGGCCAGCGCCGTGACACCGCCCGCCGCCGTTGTCGCGGCGATCCACCGGCGCACCGAGGGCAATCCACTGTTCCTGGTCGAGACGCTGCGCTTCATGCGCCAGGGGCAGGCCGGCGACGACCCGCGCGCCGCCGCGGCGCTGGTCGAGACCGTGCCGAGCGGCATCCGCGCGGTGATCGGCCAGCGGCTCAATCGGCTGTCGGCGCCTTGCTGCGCACTGCTGGCGATCGCCGCGTGCATCGGCCGCGACTTCGACCTGCCGTTGCTGGCCGAGCTGGCCGGCACCGGCAGCGAGGCAGCGCTGCTGGGCGCGCTCGACGAGGCGCTGGCGCAGCGCGTCATCGAGCCGACCCAGCTGGGGCCGCAATACCAGTTCAGCCACGCACTGATCCGCGAGGTGCTCTACGACGAGCTGCCCGTGGCACGTCGCGTTGCGCTGCACGCGCGCATCGCCGAGTCGCTGCAGGTGCGTCACGCCGCCGACTTCGATGCGGTGCTTGCACAGCTCGCCTACCACGCGGCCGCGGCGTTGCCGGCGGGCAGCCCGGCACGCGCACTCGACATCGCGCAGCGCGCCGCCGCGCGGGCTGCCGCACTGATGGCCTACGAAGAGGCGCTGCGCTGCTACCGGCTCGCGCTTCAGTTGCAGGAACGCTGGCTGCCCGCCGAGCGTGAGCGGCGCTGCGCCCTGCTGCTGGCGCTCGGCGCGGTGCAGATGCACGCCGGCGAGAACGACGCCAGCGCGGCCACGTTTCTCGAGGCGGTCACGCTGGCCCGCACGCTCGGCGACGCGGCCCAGTTCGCGCAGGCGGCGCTCGGCTTCGAGAACAACGGCTGGCGCATCAGCCGCCCCGGCGAGCAGGCGGCGACATTGCTCGAAGAGGCGCTGGCGGCGTCGGACCGCTTCGACGCCGCGCTGCGTGTCGATCTGCTCGCCGCGCTGTGCCGCGCCTGCATCTTCTGCGGCCGCCAGCCGCAGGCCAACGCAGCGCAGCGCCGCGCCGTCGCGCTGGCGCGCGAGCTGGCGATGCCGCAGCCGCTGTTCAAGGCGCTGGCGGCGATCATGCCGGCGCGCCATGAGCCCGCTCAACTCGACGAGCGCCTGCACTGCGCGCATGAGGCGCTCGAGGTGGCCGAGCGCGCTGGCCACATGGAATGGGTCGATGCGCTGACAGGCTGGCACTTCGGCGACCTGGTCGAGAAGGGAGACCTCGACGCGGCGCGGGCGCTGGCGCAGGTCCATGCGCGCGTGGCCGACGCGATCCGCCAGCCCTTCATGCAGGCGATGGGGTTGGCCAGCCTGGCGCTGCTCGCCGCCTACGAGGGCCGCTTCGCCGACGCCGAGCGGTTGGCCGGCGAGACCTTCACGATGGGGCAGCGCTTCCTGCCCGGCAACGCGCAGGGCGCGTACAGCCTGCAGATCTTCGTTCTGCGCCGGCAGCAGGGCCGTCTCGGCGAGGTGCTGCCGGTGCTGCGCGGCCTGGTCGGCAGCGTGCCGCGCGAAAGCCTGTGGCAGGCCGGGCTGGCGCTGATCTGCGCCGAGCTCGAGTTGCACGAGCCGGCCCGCGAGGCCTACGAGGCACTGGCGGCCGGCGACTTCGCGGGCATTGCACGCGACAGCATGTGGCTGACCAATGTCGTGTTCGCCGCCGAGGTCTGCGCCCGGCTCGGCGACCGGCCGCGCGCGGCGACGCTGTATCGGCTGCTCGAGCCCTACGCCGGACGCAACGTGGTGACCGGCACCAACATCGCCTGCTTCGGTGCCGTGGACCGCTACCGCGGCATGCTGGCCGCGCTGGCCGGCGACGACGCACGCGCCGCTGCGTACTTCGCCGCCGCCGTCGCACTCGACGAGCGCGGCGGGGGCCGGCCCTGGCTGGCGCACAGCCGCTTCGAGTGGGCGCGCTGGCTCGCCGGCCGCGGCGGCGACGCGGCGGCCGCGAAGGTGCAGCTCGACGCGGCGCTCGCGCTCGTCCGCGAACTGGGCATGGCCGGCCTGGCCCGGCGCTGCGAGGCGCTGCAGCGCGAGCTCGACGGCGCCGCGGCCGCACCGCCCGCAGCTCCCGAGCGCTTAAGCCGGCGTGAGGTCGACGTGCTGCGGATGCTCTGTGCCGGTCACAGCAACCAGGCGATCGCCGCGCGCCTGTTCATCAGCCCGCACACGGTGGCGCACCACGTGCGCCACATCCTGGCCAAGACCGATTGCCGCAGCCGCACCGAGGCCGTTGCCTGGGCGCACCGCCATCGCATCGGCGGCGAGGGGTAGGCACAGCCGAAATGGTCAATTCGGGCGATGCGCGGCCTCGCGCCTGCCCCTATGTTTGGGGCTCGGACAAAGAGGAGCATCGACATGCCGGAAACCCTGTACGAACGACTCGGCGGCGAGGAGCGCATCAAGCGGCTCGTCGTCGACGTCATCGACAACCACTACCGCAACCCGCTCATCCGCCCCCGCTTCGAGAAGATCAGCGACCGCGCCGCGTTCGAGCGCCACGTGGTCGAGTTCCTCTGCGCAGGCAGCGGCGGACCGCAGACCTACACCGGCAAGGATCTGGTGTCGGCGCACAAGGGCATGAACGTCAGCGAGCAGGAGCTCGTCGCAGCGATCGACGACATCCTCGCGGCGATGACCAAGAACGAGTACGACCAGGCCGAGAAGAACGAAGTGGTCGCGATCCTGTATTCGTTGAAGGGCGACGTGCTGCGGCTGTAGAGAAAAGGAGCTTGACCATGACACGCCATCCGTTCGTTGTCTGCGCGATCGGCGCAACACTGTTCGCGGGCCGCCGCACTGGCATCCGGCCGTCGAGCGGGTGACCGTGCTCTCGGGCACCTTCCACATGGGCGTGGGCGACAAGCTCGATGTGCAGAAGTCGATGGCACTGACCGCGGGCAGCATGACGCCAGCGGGCGAAGTAGGGGCGCCATGAACGCGAACCGCCATTCGGGCAGCTGCTTCTGCGGCGCCGTCACGTTCACCGTCACCGGCAGCCCGGCGCTGATGGGTTATTGCCATTGCGACTCGTGCCGCCACTGGTCGGCCGGGCCGGTCAACGGCTTCACCTTGTGGAAGCCCGATGCGCTGAAGATCACCGCGGGCGCCGAGCATGTCAGCACTTTCAATCGCACCGAGCGCAGCTACCGCAAGTGGTGCAGCCGGTGCGGTGGGCACCTGTTTACCGATCATCCCGGCATGGGGCTGGTCGATGCCTATGCCGCCGTCCTGCCGACGCTGCCGTTCGCACCGGCGTTCCACATCCACTACGGCGAGACCAAGCTGCGTGTGCGCGACGGGCTGCCGAAGTTCAAGGACATGCCCAGGGAAATCGGCGGCACGGGCGAACTGCTGCCCGAGTAGACGACCGTCTTAGCCCGGCGCCAGGCCGCCGAACAGCGGCGGCGGGCGCAGCTCGCTGACCTCGATCACGACGTCGGCCGGCAAGCCGTTGCGCTGCGCCGCTTCGCGAATCAGCTCGGCGCTGGGCGCCTCGTACAGGCAGTACGTTTTCTTCTTGTCGGCGCTGAGGAAAGAGTACAGCCAGCGCACGCCGAGATCGTCGTTGATGCGGGTGATGCCGGCAGCCGCCTCGGGCGAGACCTCGAGTTGCTCGGCGAAGTTGCGCTCGATCAGGTACAAAGGCATGGCAGCCCTTTCGCGCGATGTGTCGTCATCGTAGTGTGCATGGGCCCACGCGGCCTATGCTTGCAAGACCCAGATGTTGAGATGCCACCATGATCGTCAAGCAGATTTGGACCGCCAACGCGTATCGGAATTTCAACTACCTCATCGCCTGCGGCGAGACCGGCGAGGCGTTGGCGATCGACCCGTTGGACCACGAGAAGTGCCTGAAGGCCGCCAAGGACGAAGGCTGGGAGATCACCCAGATCCTGAACACCCACGAGCACGGCGACCATACCGGCGGCAACGAGGCAATGGTCCGCAAGACGGGAGCCCGGATCCTGGCGCACAAGAATGCCAAGGACAAGATCTCCGACATGGCGCGGGGCCTGGGCGCGGGGGATGTCGTGAAGGTGGGCAAGACCGTCGAGCTCGAGGTGCTCGATACGCCGGGCCACACGATGTGCCACGTGTGCCTGCTGTCGCACACCGACCGGCCGGCACTCTTCTGCGGAGATACGCTATTCAACGCCGGCGCCGGGAATTGCCACAACGGCGGCCATCCGTCGGAGCTCTACAAGACCTTCTCCGAGCAGCTGGCCAAGCTGTCCCCAGGAACATTGGTCTATCCCGGCCACGACTACATCGAGAACAACCTGCGCTTCACGCTGAGTCGCGAACCGGACAACCTGGAGGCGCAGGCGATGCTCGACAGGCTCGCGAGCCAGGATCCGAACCACGCCTATGTCTCGACGCTGGAGGTCGAGATGCAGATCAACACCTTCTTTCGCCTGACCAGCCCGACGGTGATCGCGAAGCTGCGCGAAGCGTTTCCCGACCTTCCCGACCAGCCTGATCCGCGTACCGTGTTCCTGAAGCTGCGCGAGCTGCGCAATCAAGCGCTGCCGCAGGTCGGGATACAGCGCCAGCTTCTCGTACAAGGTGGCGCGCGAGATGCGCAGCAGCTTGGCGGTGGCCACACGGTTGCCTTGCGTGGCCTGCAGCGCGGCGCGGATGGCTTCGTGCTCCAGTTGCGCCACCTGCTCGGGCAGCGGGCGCGGTGCGCCGGCAACGGCGGTCGGCGGAACGGCCGCCGCCGGCTCGGCCGCGGTGGCGGGTGTGGCCGGCAGCACATTCGCGAAATGCGCCGGCGTCAGCCGCAGGTCGTCGGTCAGCATGCTGGCCTGCTCCAGCGCATTGCGCAGCTCGCGGATGTTGCCGGGCCAGGCCTGCATGCGCAGCAGCGCCAAGGTCTCGACGCTCAGCTCGCGGTGCGGCATGCCGCTGCGCCGCGCGATGTCGTCGAGCAGCGCCTCCGCCAGCGCTTCGAGGTCCGACAGCCGATCGCGCAGCGCGGGCAGGCGGATCGGCAGCACGTTGAGCCGGTAGTACAGGTCCGCGCGGAACTGCCCTTGCGCGACCATCGCGTTCAGGTCGCGGCTGGTGGCGGCGATCACGCGCACGTCGATCTTGACGACCTGGTTGCTGCCCAGGGGCTCCAGCTCCTGCTCCTGCAGCACACGCAACAGCTTGGCCTGCAGCGGCAGCGGCATGTCACCGATCTCGTCGAGGAACAAGGTGCCGCCGTGCGCGAGCTTGAACTTGCCGTCGCGGCCCTTGCGTTCTGCGCCGGTGTAGGCGCCGGGGGCGACGCCGAAGAACTCCGCTTCCAGCAGCGACTCAGGAACCGCCGCGATATTGACGCCGACGAAGGGCCGCGCCGCACGCGACGAGGCCGCATGGATGCCTTGCGCGAGCAGCTCCTTGCCGGTGCCCGTCTCGCCCAGCAGCAGCACCGTGGAATCGGTGGCCGCCACGCGCCGCGCCTGGCGCTTGACCTCCAGCGCCGCCGGGCTGGCGCCGATGAAGCTGCCGATCGTGTACTTCGGCCGCCGCTGCTCGGCGAGCTGGCGGTGCGCGTCTTCCAGCTCGCGGTGCAGGCGCGCGAACTTCGTCAGCAGCGGCTGCATGGTCGATTCCGGATGGTCCATCAGCACCAGGCCGAGCGCGCCGATCACCTCGCCGTCGTCGTTGCGCAGCGGCAGGCGGCTGACGAGAAAGGTGCCCGCCTGGTTGGTCAGCAGGTCCACGAGGATCGGCTGGCCGCTGTCGATGACCTGCGCCATGAGACTGTTGGGCACCACCTCCTCGACGCGTTTGCCGACGAACTCGTCGGCGTCGGCAAAGCCGAGCCCCGGCAGGAAGCGCTTGTAGCCCTCGCTGATCCACACGATGCGGTGCTCGCGGTCGACCACCATCATCCCCATCGCGGTGCGCGCGAAGACGTCGAACATCGACTGCGCGGCGAGCTTCAGCACGCCGTCTGCATCGGCGGGCAAGGCTTTGATCGCAGGAAGAGACGCGGTCATCGGCAGCGAGTGACGGTGTCGGAATTGCGGACACTCTAACGGCTCGGCTGTTCGGGTTCCTCCCGATAAACCCGTGGCGCCGGTCTCTTGTGATTATGAATTATTGGTTATAGGCTTCACCGGATGGTCGACCCGACGCCACTGCGCCCCGCTTCTCTGCACGAAGAAGTGGCCGCACGGCTGCGCAGCATGGTGTTCGAGCGCCAGCTCGCGCCGGGGCAATGGATCGACGAGCTGGCGCTGGCGCAGGCCTGGCACATCAGCCGCACGCCGCTGCGCGAGGCGCTGAAGGTGCTGGCCGCCGAGGGCCTCGTCACCCTGATCCCGCGGCGCGGCTGCCAGGTCACGGAACTCTCCGAGGACGATGCCGACGCGCTGTTCCCGGTGATGGCGCTGCTCGAGGGCCGCTGTGCCTACGAGGCGGTGATGAAGGCCAACGACGAGCAGCTGCAGGAGCTCAGGCAACTGCACGGCGAACTGGAGCAGCACGCCGCCGTGCACGACATCGACGGCTATTACCGCGCGAACCATGTGTTCCACAGCCGCGTGCAGGCGCTGGCCGACAACCGCTGGCTGGATCGCGCCACCAACGACTTGCGCCGCTTCCTGCGCCTGCTGCGCGGACGGCAGCTCAACCTCGAAGGCCGCATCGAGCAATCGATCGGCGAGCACCGCGCACTGATCGCTGCCTTCGAGCGGCGCGATGCGAAGCGCGCCGAGACGCTGATGCACGACCACCTGATGGCGCAGCTCGCCGCCTTGAAGGCGCTGCGCGCGGAAGAAGGCCACACCCGAACCGAGAAGGGAGCGACCCATGTTGGCTGAACTGCGCTCTGCCGCGCGACGCGTCGGCGACCAGCGCGCGCTGCGCTCGCTGCTCATCGATTGCCGGCGCCTGCTCTCCGAGCGCGGCGAGGCCAACAGCGTGGCCATCGCGGCCGGCGTGGTGCAGCACTTCGCGCACCTCGCGCCCGAACAGCAACTGAGCTTCTTCGAGCGCCTGTCGCGCGACTTCAGCCCCGACCCGCAGGCCGTGCTGCACAGCGCGCAGGCCTATGCCGACGAGCCGAGCGCCGACAACCTCATCGTGCTGACGCGCGCCGCCGAGCCGCCGCGCCAAGAGCTGCTGCGACGCATCAACCGCACCGCCGGCGGCACTGCCGCGCTGGTGCGCATGCGCCGCGCGCTGCTGGAGAAGCTGCCGCAGCGCCCGGAATTGCGTGCGCTCGAGGCCGACCTCTATCACCTGCTGTCGAGCTGGTTCAACCCCGGCTTCCTGCGATGTGCCAAGGTCGACTGGAACTCGCCCGCGCAACTGCTGGAGCAGATCATCCGCCACGAGGCGGTGCACGAGATCGACGGCTGGGACGACCTGCGCCGCCGCCTGCAGCCCGACCGCCGCTGCTTCGCCTTCTTCCACCCGCAGCTGCCCGACGAGCCGCTGATCTTCGTCGAGGTGGCGCTGTTGCCGGAGATGCCGACCGCGATCGCGCCGCTGATCGACAAGTCTTCGGAGCCGATGCCGCCCAGCGCCTTCAAGGTGGCGGCGTTCTACTCGATCAGCAACTGCCAGCCGGGGCTGCGCGGCGTGTCGCTCGGCAACTTCCTCATCAAGCGCGTGGCCGAGCAGCTGCATCGCGAGCTGCCGCGGCTGCGCACCTTCTGCACCTTGTCGCCGATTCCGGGCTTTGCCGCGTGGCTGGCGCGCGGCGAGGACTTCGCGGCGCTGCCGAGCCTGAAGCGCCCCGCGGTGGAGCGTGCGCTGCAAGCCCGCGCAGCGCTGCAAGAGGCCTGCGGCGGCGACTGGAGCAAGCTCGACGCGGCCGCGCACGCCGACGCGTTGCAGCGCCTGGCCGCCATCTATCTCGCGCACGTGTCGACACGCGGCGACGGCGACCCGGTGGCGCGCTTCCACCTCGACAACGGCGCCCGGCTGGAGCGCCTGAACCCGGGCGCCAACGTGTCGCGCAAGGGCCTGAAGCAGGCGCATGGGTTGATGGTCAATTACCTCTACGACCTCGCGCGCATCGAATCCAGCCACGAGGCTTTCACACAGGGCGAGGTCGTGCACTCGCGCGCCATCGCCCAGATGATCTAGGAGACAAGAACCATGCTCACTCGTCGGGACTTCATGCAAGGCCTCGCCCTCGCCTCCTCAGGGCTGGCCATCGGCGCCTTCGCGCAGGCGGGCGCGCTGAAGATCTCTCACCAGTTCCCCGGCGGCTCGGCCACCGAGGGCGACTTCCGCGACCGCCTGTGCCGCCGCTTCGCCAGCGAGCTCGAGAAGCGCACGAACGGCGCGCTGAAGGCCGCCGTCTATCCCGGCTCGTCGCTGATGAAGGTGAACGCGCAGTTCTCCGCGCTGCGCAAGGGCGCGCTGGACATGAGCCTGGTGCCGCTGTCGTACGCCGGCGGCGAGGTGGCCGAGACCAATATCGGCCTGATGCCGGCGCTGGTACCGAACTACGAGGTCGGCGCGCATTGGAAGAACGCCGAGGTCGGCAAGCTGCTGTCCAAGGTGCTCGACGACAAGGGCATCGTCGTCGTCAGCTGGATCTGGCAGGCCGGCGGCGTGGCGAGCCGACCGCGCGCGATGGTCACGCCCGACGAGGCCAAGGGCCTGAAGGTGCGCGGCGGCAGCCGCGAGATGGACCTGATGCTCAAGGCCGCCGGTGCCTCGGTGATCTCGCTGCCGTCCAACGAGATCTATGCGGCCATGCAGACCGGCGCGATGGACGCCGCGATGACCTCGTCGACCAGCTTCATCTCCTTCAAGCTCGAGGAGCTGGCCAAGCACTTGACCAGCGGCCGCCAACGCACCTACTGGTTCATGTTCGAGCCGCTCTTGATGAGCAAGGAGGTGTTCGGCAAGCTCACGAAACCGCAGCAGGACACCGTGATGGCGCTCGGCACCGAGCTGGAGAAGTTCGCCACCGAAGGCGCGCAGGCCGACGACAAGCTGTGCGCCGAGGTCTACGCCAAGGCCGGCGCGAAGGTCTACGACATGGATGACGCGGTGCTGCGCAAATGGCAGGCGCTGGCGCGCGACACCGCGTGGAAGGACTTCGGCGAGCGCAACGAATCCTGCGCAACGCTGCTGCGCGCGGCGCAGAAGCTGCTGTGAGCGCCGTACCGCACGGCCTCACCCCGCCGGTGGTGAGGGACGATGCCGCACGCACCGAAGAGAACGCGCTGCCCGCGCCGCTGCGCCTGCTGGCCAAGGCCACGCACGCGCTGCACCGCGCGATGATGGTGATCGGCATGCTGGCGCTGTTCGCCGCATCGCTGGTGCTCACGCACAGCGTCGTCACGCGCTATCTCTTCAAGGCGGCCACCGACTGGCAGGACGAGGCCGCCGTGTTCTGCCTCGTCGGCGTCACCTTCCTGTGTGCCGGCCAGGTGCAGCTGCTGCGCGGCCACATCGGCATCGAGGCGCTGGCCGGTGCCCTGCCCTCGCGCTGGAACCGCATCCGCCTGCTGCTCGTCGACATCGTCTCGCTCGCCTTCTGCGCCTTCTTCGCGTGGAAGTCGTGGACGCTGTGGAATGAGTCGTGGGTCGACAAGCAGACGACCTCGTCGTCGTGGGCGCCGCCGCTGTGGATCCCCTACGGCCTGATGGCCGTTGGCATGACGCTGCTGTCGGTGCAGCTGCTGCTGCAGACCCTGGTTCGCTTCGGGAGGCACGATGACTGAACTGACCATCGGCCTGCTGTTCGGCGGCGCCACCTTGCTCTTGATGTTCTCCGGCACGCCGATCGCTTTCGCGCTCGGCAGCGTCGCGGTGCTGTTCATGCTGTTCTTCATGCCGGCCTCCGCGCTCGACACGGTCACGCAGAACGTCTACGAGGAGATGGCGAGCATCACGCTGCTGTCGATTCCGCTGTTCATCTTGAAAGGCGCGGCGATCGGCAAGTCGCGCGCCGGCCAGGATCTCTATGCCGCGATGCATGTGTGGATGAGCAAGATCCCCGGCGGCCTCGGCATCGCCAACGTGTTCGCCTGCGCGCTGTTCGCCGCGATGGCCGGCTCGTCGCCCGCCACCTGCTCGGCCATCGGCTCGGCCGGCATCCCGGAGATGCGCAAGCGCGGCTACTCGCCCGGCTTCGCGGCCGGCATCATCGCCGCCGGCGGCACACTCGGCATCCTGCTGCCGCCATCGATCACGATGATCCTCTATGCGGTCGCGGCCGAGCAGTCGCTGGGTCGCCTGTTCCTCGCCGGCATCGGCCCCGGCGTGCTGCTGGTGGTGTTGTTCGCCGGTTATGCCGTCGTGCGCTACCGCCAGGAATGCGTCGGCGCTGCTCGCCGACGAGCACTTCACGCTGCGCCAGCGCTTCGAGATGCTGCCGCGCGTGCTGCCCTTCGTGATCCTGCTGATCGGCGTGATGGTGGCGCTGTACGGCGGCTTCGCGACGCCGTCGGAGACCGCGGGGCTCGGCGCCATCCTCGCGCTGGCGCTGATCGCGATCATCTACCGCATGTGGCGGCCGAAGGATCTGGAGCCGATCTTCGCGTCGACGATCAAGGAGTCGACGATGCTGATGTTCATCATCGGCATGTCGCTGCTGTTCTCCTACGTGATGAGCTACCTGCACATCAGCCAGTCGGTGGCGCAGTGGATCGTCGCGCTGCAGCTGTCGCGCTGGCTGCTGCTGGCGGCCATCCTGCTGCTGGTGATCGTGCTCGGCTTCTTCCTGCCGCCAGTGAGCATCATCCTGATGACGGCGCCCATCATCCTGCCGCCGCTGAAGGCCGCCGGCTTCGACCTCGTGTGGTTCGGCGTGCTGATGACCATCGTGATGGAGACCGGCCTCATCCATCCACCGGTGGGGCTCAACATCTTCGTCATCAAGAACATCGCGCCGGACATCTCGCTGTCGCAGATCATCTGGGGCGTGCTGCCCTT
>VBDL01000079.1 GCA_005884255.1 Betaproteobacteria bacterium
GCTGCGATCTGCGCATCGCCGACGACACGGCGCGCTTCGGCGTACCGATCGCCAAGCTCGGCTTTCCGATGGCGCCCGGCGAGCTTGCCGCGCTGTTGCGCGTGGTCGACCAAGGCACGGCGGCCGAGCTGCTGCTCGAGGCGCGGCTCTTCGATGCCACCGGCGCGCTGCAGCGTGGCCTGGTGCAGCGGGTCGTCGCACCGGCGGCGCTGATGCATGAGATCGAGGCGACGCTCACGCGCATCTGTGCGCTGCCGCGCGACGTGGCCCGGCGCAACAAGCGCACGCTGCGCCAGCTGCAGCGCGGCGGCCTGACGCAGGCCGAGCGCGCCGCACACTTCGACTACGCCGCTGCGGATGATCACCGCAACGGCATCGCCGCGTTTCTCACTTCCCGCACATGAACAACGACAACCTGTTTGCCGCGCTGCGCGCGGCCTTCCCCGCCGACCTCGACAGCACCGCCATCGAAACCGCCGACGGCATGCCGCTGCACTACACATGGCGCGACCTGGAGCGCGGCAGCGCGTTGATCGCCAACCTGCTGGTGTCGCTGGACCTGCCCGCAGGCGCCCGCATCGCCGTGCAGACGGAAAAGAGCGTCGAGGCGCTGCTGCTTTACCTCGCGGTGCTGCGCGCCGGCTACGTCTACCTGCCGCTGAACACCGCCTACCAGCAGGCGGAGATCGAGTACTTCGTCGGCAATGCCGAGCCGAGCGTCGTCGTCTGCACGCGGCGCAATTTCCAGTGGGTCAGCCGCATCGCGTTCACGGCCGGCACCAAGCACGTCTTCACGCTCGACGACGACCGCACGGGCAGCCTGCTCGAGCGCGCGGCGTCGGTGAGCGACGAGCATGCAACCGCGGTCAAGGGCGCTGACGAGCTGGCCTGCATCCTCTACACCAGCGGCACCACCGGCAAAGCCAAGGGCGCGATGCTGACGCACGGCAACATGCTGAGCAACGCACGCACCCTGAAGGACTACTGGCACTGGCAGGCCGGTGACGTGCTGATCCACGCGCTGCCGATCTTCCACGTGCATGGCCTCTTCGTGGCAGCAAGATGCTGTGGTTCTCGAAGTTCGATCCGCGGGCCGTGATCGCCAGGCTGCCCGACGCCACCGTGTTCATGGGCGTGCCGACGCTGTATGTGCGGCTGCTCGGCGAAACGAGCTTCACGCAAGAGGCCTGCCGCCGCATGCGGCTCTTCGTCTCTGGCTCGGCGCCGCTGCTCATCGAGACCTTCAACGAGTTCCGCGCGCGCACCGGCCACACCCTGCTCGAGCGCTACGGCATGAGCGAGACGGTGATGCTCACCAGCAACCCCTACGACGGCGAGCGCCGCGGCGGCACGGTGGGTCTGCCGCTGCCCGGCGTGAGCGTGCGCGTGCGCGACGACCAGGGCCAGCCCTGTGCGCCCGGCGAGACCGGCGGCATCGAGGTGAAGGGGCCGAACGTGTCACCGCCGACGGCTGGTTCAGGACCGGCGACGTCGGCCGCATCGCCGACGACGGCTACGTGACCATCGTCGGCCGCAGCAAGGACCTGATCATCAGCGGCGGCTACAACGTCTACCCCGCCGAGGTCGAGGGCTTCATCAACGATCTGCCCGGCGTCGCCGAGAGCGCGGTGGTCGGCGTGCCCCACCCCGACTTCGGCGAAGGCGTGATCGCGGTGGTGGTGCCGCGCGCGGATGCGGCGCTGGCGGCGGTGGACATCGTCGCCGCCTTGAAAGGCAAGATCGCCAACTTCAAGGTGCCGAAGCAGGTGTTCGTGGCCAGCGAGCTGCCACGCAACACGATGGGCAAGGTGCAGAAGAATTTGCTGCGCGAAGAGCACAAAGGCTTGTTCTCTTCGTAGGGTGGGCTTCAGCCCACGCGTCGCACGGTGGGCTGAAGCCCACCCTACGGGCCGCGCACCGTCAGATATCGAAGAACACCACCTCTGAGCCGCGCTGCTCGCGCTGCGCGATCAAGGTGTTGCGCCGCACCTCCCACTCGATGCCCGAGAGCACCGCATCCTTCACATTCGCCACCGCCTCATCCGAGAAATACAGCCGCGTGTGCAGCCCGATGTTCATGCCGCGTGCGAACAGCACCACGCAGATGTGTGGCGCCTGCCCACCCACCGAGCCCGGCTTGATGGTCTCGAAGCGATAGACGCCGGAATCGAAATCGGCCCCCGTGCGCCCGAAGCCGCGAAACGACGACGGCTGCGGGTCGGCCGGATGCGCGTAGTGGCCCTCGGCATCGGCCTGCCAGATCTCGATCAGCACGTCGCGCAGCGGCGTGCCGGAGCCGTCGAACACCTGGCCTTCGATCGCGATGCGCTCGCCCTTCGTGTGGGCTGAAGGCAGCACGTTGCCGAAATTGGTGTCGAAGATCTCGAAGCCGGCCTGCAGCGGCGCGAGGCCGATGTGCACGTAGGGGCCGCCGGTCTGCGACGCGGTCTCGGTGTGGTGCGTGAGCTGGGTCATGGCATGTCCTTCAGGCAGCGTTCTCGAAATGCGTCGCGCGGCGCCCGCGCAGGAAGATGTCGAAGCGGTAGCAGCGGCTGTCCAGCGCGACGAAGTTCGGCACGTCCTGCAGCGCGATCAGCCCGCGCACCTGTTCTTCGCTCGGGATGGTCTTCAGGATCGGGCAGGTGGCGATCAGCGGGTCGCCTTCGAAGTACATCTGCGTGATCAGCCGCTGCGCCCAGCCGTCGCCGACGATCGAGTAGTGGATGTGCGACGGCCGCCACTCGTTGATGCGGTTGCGCCACGGGTAGGGGCCGGGCTTGATCGTGCGGTAGCTGTAGTAGCCGTTGTCGTCGGTCAGCACGCGGCCGCAGCCGCCGAAGTTGGGGTCGAGCGCGCCGATGTACTGGTCTTTCTTGTGGCGGTAGCGGCCGCTGGCATTGGCCTGCCACACCTCGACCAGCGCGTTCTTCACCGGGCGGCCGAACTCGTCGCGCACGTAGCCGTGCACGATCACGCGCTCGCCCACCGGCAGCCCGCTCTTCGCGTAGTTGAGGATCAGGTCGTTGTCCTTCGCGCCGAGCTCGTCGGCGCGGAACTCCGGCGCGGTGCGCTCCGACAGCGTCTGCGCGATCGAGATCAGCGCCTGGCGCGGCGAGCGCAGCACGCTGGTCTTGTAGCCGGGCGTGTAGGCCGGCGGGTGGGCATCGGTGTCGCGCTGAGCAAAGGGCCCAAAACTCATGGCTTGTCTCCTGAAGGCGATTCGCAGCGACTCTAGGCCTCGGCTTCCCTGCAGACAATTGAATTCTGGCCGCCGCTTCGATCAACAGCGGTTATGGAATTTGTTTCACTTCCCGGGCGTACACAGGCACACAATTCCCTCCCCCTCTAACCAACCGAGGAGATCCCGCATGAAGACCCGATTCGCTCTGATGGCCGTTGCGGCGGCGTTTGCCGGCCTGGCCATGGCCGACGACATGATGCTCAAGCTCAGCGGGGACAACGAGGTGCCGCCGGTGAAGACCGCAGCCAGCGGCAGCGGCACGATCAGCGTTGCCGCCGACAAGACGATCAGCGGCTCGGTCACCACGACCGGCGTGCAGGGAACCATGGCGCACATCCACACGGCCGAGGCCGGCAAGAACGGCCCGGTGACGATCCCGCTGAAGGCCGATGGCGACGGCAAGTGGAGCGTGCCCGCCGGCACCAAGCTCACCGATGATCAGTTCGAGGCGCTGAAGGCCGGCAAGCTCTATGTCAATGTGCACAGCGCCGCCAATCCGGGCGGTGAGGTGCGCGCACAACTCACGAAGTAGCGCCCCGGCTTAGCATCTCTCGCCGCGCGGCCGCCTCGTCGCGCACCGCCATCACCAGCGCCTGCAACGCGGCGCTGGCGGGCGCGTCGTTGCGCAGCAGGAGGCCCACCGGTTCCTCGCTGCCCTCGCTGCGCAGCGGCAACCGCACCAGCGCACCGCCGGCCAAGTCGCCTTCGACGGCAGCCAGCGGCGTCACCCACAGCGCGTCGCCGGCCAGCGTGAGCGCGCGTGCCAGCGCCACCGACAGCGTTTCCGTCAGCCCGCCGCGCGGCACCACGCCGTGGGCGCGCAGAAAACTGTCGGCGCTGTGGCGGATGATGGTGCCGGCCAGCGGCAGCACCAGCGGCTGCTCGCCAATCGCCGCTGCATTCAGGCGCTTGGCCCGCGCGAGCGCATGGCCGGCGCGC
>VBDL01000080.1 GCA_005884255.1 Betaproteobacteria bacterium
CCTCGCGCGCGTTCTCGAGCAGCCAGCGCTGGTAGTCGTCGAGGTCGCCATCGAAGGGTGCGACCTCGCCTTTGGCAACCAGCCAGAACTCGTCGCACACCTCACGCAGCAGCGCGCGGTCGTGGCTGACGAGCAGTACCGTGCCCTCGAACTCGTTGAGCGCCAGCGACAGCGCCTCGCGCGTGTTCAGGTCGAGGTGGTTGGTCGGCTCGTCGAGCAGCAGCAGGTTGGGGCGCTGCCACACGATGGTGGCCAGCACCAGGCGCGCCTTCTCGCCGCCGGAGAGGCTGCCGACGCTCTGGTGCACCATGTCGCCGACGAAGCGGAACTGGCCGAGGAAGTCGCGCAGCTCCTGTTCCCGCGCCTGCGGACTGACCTCCTTCGCCAGCCGCAGCATGCGCTGCAGCGGCGTGTCGTCGGCGTGCAGCAGGTCCATTTCCTGCTGCGCGAAGTAGCCGATGGCCAGGCCCTTGCCTTCGGTCAGCGTGCCCGCCAGCGCCGGCAGCTCGTGCGCGATGGTCTTCACCAGCGTCGACTTGCCCTGGCCGTTGGCGCCGAGGATGCCGATGCGCTGGCCGGCGAGCACGGTGCGGCTGATGTTGTGGACGATGGCAGTCTCGCCGTATCCGCAGACCACGTCGCGCAGCGACAGCATCGGATTCGGCACGTTCGCCGGCTCGCGGAACTCGAAATCGAAGTCGGCCGCGGTAAGTACCGGCGCGAGCTTCTCCATGCGGTCCAGCGCCTTCACGCGGCTTTGCGCCTGCTTGGCTTTCGTCGCCTTGGCCTTGAAGCGCTCGATGAAGCGCGTGAGCTGCGCGATCTTCTCCTGCTGCCGCTCGTAGCTCGCCTGCTGCTGCGACAGCCGCTCGGCGCGCATCGATTCGAAGGCGCTGTAGTTGCCGCCGTAGCGCGTGAGCTGCGCGTCTTCGAGATGCAGCGTGACGCGCGTCACCGCATCGAGGAACTCGCGGTCGTGGCTGATGATCAGCAGCGTGCCTTCGTAGCGCTGCAGCCAGCTTTCCAGCCACACGAGCGCGTCGAGGTCGAGGTGGTTGGTGGGTTCATCGAGCAGCAGCAGGTCCGATGGGCACATCAGCGCGCGCGCCAGTTGCAGCCGCATGCGCCAGCCGCCGGAGAAGCTGTTCACGGGTGAGTCGAGCTGCGCGCTCTTGAAGCCCAAGCCCAGCAGCAGCGACTGCGCACGCGAGCGCGCGTCGAAGGCGCCAGCCTCGTCGAGCTGCAGGTGCGCATCGGCGATCGCATGGCCGTCGCCGCTGGCTTCGGCCGCAGCCAGCGCGGCCTGCGCGGCGGCCAGCCGCGTGTCGCCGGCCAGCGCGAAATCGGTGGCCGGCTCGTCGCTCTCGGGCATCGCCTGCGCGACCTCGGCCAGGCGCCAGCGCGGCGGCATCTCGACATCGCCGGCATCGGCATGCAGGCGATTGGCGAGCAGAGCAAAGAGGCTTGACTTGCCGGCGCCATTGCGGCCGACCAGCGAGGCCTTCTCGCCGGGGTTGAGGGTGACGCTGGCGTTGTCCAGCACCACCTTGGCGCCGCGGCGCAGCGTGAGGTTTCTTAGCGTGATCATGAAATCAAGGAGTCGCGCGTGACGAGCAGCACCTGGTCGTCACCGGCGCTGGTGCTCAGCCACACCACTTCGAGCTTCGGGAAGGCACGCTCGAAATGCGCGCGCTCGTTGCCGATCTCGAGCACCAGCACCGCATCTTCGCTCATGCGCGAGGGCGCATCGCGCAGCAGCGCGCGGATGAAGTCCATGCCGTCGTCGCCGCCGGCCAGCGCCAGCGCGGGCTCGGCGCGGTACTCGGCCGGCAGCGCGGCCATCGACGCGGCGTTGACGTAGGGCGGGTTGCACAGGATCAGGTCGTAGGGGCCGGGCAAGGCGGTGAGGCCGTCGCTCTCGATCAACGTGATGCGCTCGCCGAGGCCATGCTTGCCGACGTTGATGCGCGCGACCGCCAATGCACCCTTCGACAGATCCGCCGCATCGACGCTCACCTCCGGCCACGCCATCGCCGCCAACACCGCGAGGCTGCCGTTGCCGGTGCACAGGTCGAGCACGCGGCTCGTGCGCTCTGACAGCCACGGGTCGATGCCGCCGTCGGCGATCAGCTCCGCGATGAAGGAACGCGGCACGATCGCGCGCTCGTCGACATAGAAGGGCACGCCTTGCAGCCAGGCTTCGTGCGTGAGGTAGGCGGCGGGCTGGCGCGTGGCAATGCGCTGTTCGACCAGCGCATCGATCTGCGCGATCTCGTCGGGCTTCAACTCACGCTGCGCGACGGCGTCGAGCTCATGCAGCGGCAGCTTCAGCTGCCACAGCGCGAGCCACACCGCCTCGTCGAAGGCGTTGCTCGTGCCGTGCCCAAACGAAACGCCCGCCTGGTCGAGGCGGGCGCTGGCGCGCTCGATGACCTCGATGAGTTTCATGACAAGAGCTGCTCCAGCGTGCGCCGGTAGATCTCGGTCAGCGGCTCGAGGTCGGCCACTGCGACATGCTCGTCGATCTTGTGGATCGACGCGTTGATCGGCCCGAACTCGACCACCTGCTCGCAGATCTTGGCGATGAAGCGGCCATCGGAGGTGCCGCCGGTGGTCGACAGCTCCGGCGTGATGCCGGTGGTCTCACGGATCGCGGTGGTCAGCGCCTCGCTCAACGACCCGGGGCGCGTGAGGAACGGCTCGCCGCCCAGCGTCCAGGCGAGCGTGTAGTCCAGGCCATGCTTGTCGAGCAGCGCGTGCACGCGTGACTTCAGCGATTCGGCGCTCGAAACGCTGGCGAAGCGGAAATTGAAGTCGATCACCGCCTCGCCGGGAATCACGTTGCCCGCGCCGGTGCCGGCGTGGATGTTCGACATCTGCCAGCTGGTTGGTGGGAAGTGGTCGTTGCCGCGGTCCCACTCCACGCTGAC
Organism: Betaproteobacteria bacterium; assembly: GCA_005884255.1. Taxonomy (GTDB): domain Bacteria; phylum Pseudomonadota; class Gammaproteobacteria; order Burkholderiales; family Burkholderiaceae_C; genus VBDL01. The sequence continues at coordinate 2,931 of VBDL01000080.1, forward strand.
GAGCTCGGCCAGCGCCGGCGCCACCAGATGGATGGGGTTCTTCGCGAGTTGCGGATAGGCGATGTGGCCTTGCACGCCGCGCACCGTGAGCTTGCCCGACAGCGTGCCGCGGCGGCCGTTCTTGATCATGTCGCCCAGGCGCTGCACCGAGGTTGGCTCGCCGACGATGCAGCAGTCGAGCCGCTCGCCGCGCGCCTTCAAGGCTTCGACGAGGCGCACCGTGCCGTCGACCGAGGGCCCTTCCTCATCGCTGGTGACGAGGAAGGCGATGCTGCCGCGATGCTGCGGATGCGCCTGCACGAAGCGCTCGCAGGCGACGACCATCGCCGCCAGCGAGGTCTTCATGTCGGCGGCGCCGCGGCCATAGAGCTGGCCGTCGCGATGCGTCGGCACGAAGGGGTCGCTGCGCCATTGAGCCAACGGCCCGGTGGGCACGACATCGGTGTGGCCGGCGAAGGCGAGCACCGGCCCATCGCCATGGCCGCGCTTCACGGCCCACAGGTTGGTGACGCGGAAGTCTTCGGGGCCGCACGTCAGTGTCTCTGTGACGAAACCGAGCGCGCGCAGCCGATCGCCGATCAGTTGCTGGCAGCCACCGTCCTCCGGCGTGATCGAGCGCTTGGAGATCAGCGCTTCGGCAAAACGCAGCGTGTCCGTCATAGCGCGCCGCGGCGCGTGGAGTTCGAGAACACCGAGCTGCGCTCCTCGGGCCGCACCTCGAGCATGATCTCGGTGAACGAGGCACCGTCTTCCACCTCTTCCTTCTTCGGCGTGACGCGCGACTGCGGCGTCATGTCGTTCTGCAGGCGCCACATCAGGTTGGTCGGCGAATCGGCATGCGCCAGGCCTTCGTCGCGCGTGATGGTGCCGGCGGTGATCAGGCGCGCGATGTCTTCCTCGAAGGCCTGCGAGCCTTCGGCCAGCGATTTCTCCATCGCCTCCTTCACGCCATTGATGTCGCCTTGCTCGATCAGCTCGGACACCAGCTTGGTGTTCAGCAGCACCTCTACGGTGGGCACGCGGCCGCCGGCGGTGGCGCGCAGCAGGCGCTGCGAGACGATGGCCTTCAGGCCCGAGGCCAGGTCGGCCAGCAGCGCGGGCCGCGCCTCCGGCGTGTAGAACGACAGGATGCGCCCCAGCGCGTGGTAGCTGTTGTTCGCATGCAGCGTGGCCAGCACCAGGTGGCCCGACAGCGAATACGAGATCGCCGAGGTCATCGTCTCGCGATCGCGGATTTCGCCGATGAGGATGCAGTCCGGCGCCTGGCGCAACGCGTTCTTCAGCGCGATCTGCAGGCTGGAGGTATCGCGGCCGACCTCGCGCTGGTTGACCACCGACTTCTTGTTGGAGAACAGGAACTCGATCGGATCCTCGATGGTGAGGATGTGCCCGGTCATCTGCTGGTTGCGCTGCTCGAGCATCGACGCGAGCGTCGTGCTCTTGCCGGTGCCGGTGGCGCCGACCATCAGCACCAGGCCGCGCTTCTCGAGCACCAGCGTGTTGAGGATCGGCGGCAGGTTCAGGCTGTCCAGCGACGGGATGCTGAACGGGATGCAGCGGAACACCGCCGCGATCGAGCCGCGCTGCTTGAAGGCCGAGAGGCGGAAGCTGCCCACGCCTGACAGGCCGACGCCGACGTTGAGCTCGCCCGTGTCGTCGAGCTCTTCCAGCTGCGTGGGCGACAGCAGCTCGGCCAGCAACTGGCGCGGCTGCTGGAAGGTCAGCGGCTGATCGGTCAGCGGCAGGATCTGGCCGTTGATCTTGATGAGGATGGGTGTGTTCGCCGACAGGTACACGTCCGACGCGGCCTTGTCGGCCATCAGACGAAGCACCCGCTCCATGTTGCCAGCATTCATGTGTTCGTTCTCTCCATTGCGCGGCGACCGCTCACCACCATGCGGACACCGCGGATCCGGCTCTGCCGGTCCGCTGGTGTCGCCCCCTCGAGGGGGCGGCCGAAGGCCGTAGGGGGTGGTTCATCAACTGCGAGAGACACTGTAGCGGTTCCCGGCCTCGCTCTTGCAACGGTACATTGCTTCGTCGGCCCGTTGCATCAAGGAGTTCACGTCCTGGCCGT
>VBDL01000081.1 GCA_005884255.1 Betaproteobacteria bacterium
GAAGCGGTCGAGGTCGACGAACAGCAGCGCGAGGCCGCGGCCGCTGCGCCGCGCTGCCGCGATGCCGTGCTCCAGCCGCTCGGCGAAGGAGCCGCGGTTGTACAGGCCAGTCAGCGGGTCGGTGCGTGCCTGTTCGGCCAGACGCTCGCGGCTCGCATGCAGCTCTGCCATGGAGGCGAGCACGCTTTGCTGCATCTCATGGAAGCCGCGGGCCAGCTCGCCGATTTCGTCGCTGCGCTCCACGGGCAATTCGCCGGCCGCGTGCTCCGACGAGAAGCGCCGTGCCTCGCGGGTGATCTGCTTGATCGGCCGCGTGACC
>VBDL01000082.1 GCA_005884255.1 Betaproteobacteria bacterium
CGGCCTGCGGGGATCTCTCGCCGACGGTTCTCAACCAGCGGCTCGCGGAATTGCGCGAAGCGGGTCTCGTCGCCAATGACGACGAGGGTTATCGCCTGACACCGCTTGGCCTCGAGCTGATGGCGGCCTTCGCCCCGCTGCAAGCGTGGGCCATCCGCTGGTGGCGGACCCGCTAGCTAAACTAGCCCGCTCCTATGAATCCAGACGCCCAATCGCTCTGGCGCGCGCCGCGCTGGACCCTCGCCGCGCTGCTCGCCTGCCTGGGCATGCTCGGCCCCTTCTCGATCGACACCTACCTGCCCGCGTTCAGCGGCATCGCGCAATCGATCGACGCGACGCCGGTGCAGATGCAGCAGACGCTGTCGGCCTATCTGTTCGGCTTCGCGCTGATGAACCTGTTCCACGGCGCGCTGTCCGACAGCTTCGGCCGCCGCCCGGTGGTGCTGTGGGGCATCGCGCTGTTCACGCTGGCGTCGGTGGGCTGTGCGCTGTCGCAGCACATCGCGGCGCTGGTGTTCTTCCGCGCGATGCAGGGCATGACGGCGGGCGCCGGCATCGTGGTGTCGCGCGCCATCATCCGCGACATGTTCCCGCAGGCCGATGCGCAGCGGGTGATGTCGCAGGTGACCATCTTTTTCGGCGTGGCGCCGGCGGTGGCGCCGATGGTCGGCGGCTTTCTCTTCGTGCACGTCGGCTGGCATTCGATCTTCTGGTTTCTCGCCCTGGTCGGCTTCGCGCTGTGGGCGCTGAACTGGCGCATGCTGCCGGAGACGCTGCATGCCACGCAGGTGCAGTCGTTCCACCCGGCGCATCTTTTGCGCGGCTACTGGCAGATGGTGTCGAGCCCGCGCTTCCTGCTGCTCGCCTTCGCCAGCGGCGTGCCGTTCAACGGCATGTTCCTCTACGTGCTGTCGGCGCCGGTGTTCCTCGGCGAGCTCCTGCACCTGCCGCCGGAGCGCTTCTTCTGGTTCTTCCTGCTCACCATCACCGGCATCATGGGCGGCGCCTGGTTCTCCGGGCGGCTGGCCGGGCGCATCACGCCGCAGCGGCAGATCCGCCACGGCTTCGTCATCATGATCGCGGTGTCGCTGCTCAACGTGGCACTGAACCTCGTGTTGCCGCCGCATCCCGCGTGGGCGCTGCTGCCGATCGCGATCTTTGCCTTCGGCTGGGCGCTGATGGTGCCGGTGGTCACGCTGCTGGTGCTCGACCTCGTGCCCGAGCGCCGCGGCATGGCCTCGTCGCTGCAGGCCTGCATCGGCAGCCTGGCCAACGGCATGGTGGCCGGCGTGATCGCGCCGCTGGTGATGCACTCGACGATCGCGCTGGCGCTGGCGTCGATCCTGATGATGGGCATCGGCCTCGTGGCGTGGGTCTGGGTGCGCCCGCACCTGGCGTTGCCTCAAGTGCTGGCCGTGCCTGGCCGATAAGGCGTTGATGCGCCTCGAACCCTTCTTTGCCCCCGCTGTGCTGGCGCTGCTGCTGGCTGCGGCGCCCGCGTTCTCTGCCGAGCCGGCCGCATCGGCTGCCTCGGCCACCGCGCTCGACCCGCTGGACAAGGTGCGTCAGCGCCTGGCCGAACGGCTGGGCGCTTCGGCGCCGGCCGATGGTGGCTCCTTGCGCATCAGCTCGCGCGCCAGCGCCGCGTCGGCGGCCAGCGCGCCGCGGGCGTCCGGGCCGAACATGATCACCGAGCCGCGCGAAGAGGGGCACGCGAAGCACGGGCATGACGCGCACTGGTCTTACGAAGGCGCCGGCGCGCCCGAAGCGTGGGCGAAGCTGAAGCCCGAGTTCACGCAATGCGCGGTGGGCAAGCGGCAGAGCCCGATCGACATCCACGACGGCATCCAGGTCGCGCTCGACCCGGTGCAGTTCGACTACAAGCCGACCGCCTTCCGCGTGGTCGACAATGGCCACACGGTGCAGGTCAACGTGGCGGCAGGCAATGCGATCGAGGTGATGGGCCGGCGCTACGAACTGCTGCAGTTCCACTTCCACCGGCCGTCGGAAGAGCGCATCGCCGGCCGCGCCTTCGACATGGTGGCGCACCTGGTGCACAAGGACGCCGACGGGCGCCTCGCGGTGGTGGCCGTGCTGCTCGACAAAGGCAGCGCGCAGCCGCTGGTGCAGCAGGTGTGGAACAACCTGCCGCTGGAGAAGGGTGACGAGGTCGCGGCGCGAGCGCCGATCGACCTCAACCAGCTCTTGCCCGAGCAGCGCGGCTACTTCACTTACATGGGCTCGCTGACCACGCCACCGTGCAGCGAAGGCGTGCTGTGGATGGTGATGAAGCAGCCGGTGCCGGTGTCGGACTACCAGATCGCCGTGTTCTCGCGCCTGTACCCGATGAACGCGCGGCCGGTGCAGCCGGCGAACGGGCGGCTGATCAAGGAATCGGAATGAGGTGATCTGCTCAGGGCGCTGGCGTATGCTGCACGCCAACTGCCATGAGCCGAGCTTTCGATCGCCTGCCCCTGCAAAGCCGCCTGCGCTGGGCGGCGGCGGCCTGCCTCGGCGCCGCCTGGCTGGCGACGATGCTATTGTGGTGGGTGCTCGGCATGCCGCGCATGGGCACCGGTGGCGCGCTGCTGGCCCTGCTGCTGGGCGGCGTGTGGCTGGCGCTGCGCCATCTAGAACGCCGCGCGCTGGCGCCGCTGGCCGAGTTGGCCGGGGAGGCCGCGTCGCGCGAAGCGGCGCTGCTGCCGGTGCCGCCGACGGCCGACGAAGTGGCCGTCATCGCGCGCGGCTTCAATGCGCTGGTCGAGCGCCTGCACGAGGCGCAGCGCCATGAGCGCGAGCACCTGGATCGCCTCGAGGAAGCGGTGCGCCAGCGCACGCAGGCGCTGCGCGTCGCGGTCGACGAAGCGCAGGCGGCCAGCCAGGCCAAGTCGCGCTTTCTCGCCAGCCTGAGCCACGAGGTGCGCACGCCGATGAACGGCGTGCTGGGCATGGCGCAGCTGCTGTCGGCGACCGCGCTCGATGCCACGCAGCGCAACTACCTCGACCTGATGCAGCGCTCGGGCTCCGGCCTGCTCGGCCTGCTCGACGAGCTGCTCGACTTCTCGCGCCTCGAAGGCCATGCGATCGAGCTGGCGGCGCAGCCGGTGGCCTTGCGCTCGCTGCTCGACGAGGTGGCCGCGGCCGTCTACCCGCTGGCGGTGGAGCGCGGGCTGCTGTTCGAGGGCCACTTGAGCCCCGATTTGCCGCAGCGCGTGCAGGGCGACACCAGCCGGCTGCGCCAGGTGTGCCTGAACCTGCTCACCAATGCGATCAAGTTCACGCAGGTCGGCCAGGTGCGGCTGGCGGTGCGGCGCGACGAGGCGCGCGGCCTGGTGCTCATCGAGGTGTCCGATACGGGCCAGGGCATCCCGCCGGAGATGCGCTCGCGCATCTTCACGCCCTTCGTGCAGCTCGACGACTCGCTGGCACGGCGCCAGGGCGGCGTCGGGCTGGGGCTGTCGATCGTCGACACGCTGGTGCGCGCGATGCACGGCTCGACCTTCCGCGTCTGCCTGCCGCTGGCGGTGCTGGCCGATGCCGCGCCGCAGCCGAGCAGGAGCTTGCGCGTGGCCATGATCAGCGACGCGCCCGGCGGCCAGCAGGCGCTGCGCGACCGGCTGCTCTTCCTCGGCCACGACTGCGTGGCCGCGCTGACGTGGCGCGAGCTGTCCTTCGCGCCGGAAGCCTTGTCCGCTGCGAAGCCAGAGGCCGTGCTCTACGACGAGCCGCCCACCGGCTGGCCGGCCGGCGGCACCGGTGTGTTCGCCACCGAGCGGGCGCCGTGGATCAGCGTGCTGGTGCACCGCAGCGCGCCGCTGCCGGGCTTGAGCGGGCCGCGGCGCGTGGTGCGGCCGCTGTCGGATGCCGCGCTGCAGCGCGCGCTCGACGGCCCCGAGGCGCAGGCTGCGGATGCAGGCGCCTTGCCCGAAGCGGCGGCCGCGGCGCCGACGCGCGGGCCCTTGCTGCTGGTGGAGGACAACGAGATCAACCAGGTGGTCGCGCGCTCCTTCCTCGAGCACCTGGGCTTCGAGGTCGACGTGTCCGGCGATGCCAGCGGCGCCTTCGGCGCTTTGCGCGAGCGCGACTACGCGCTGATCCTGATGGACTGCCAGATGCCCGGCATGGACGGCTACGAGACCACGCAGCGCATCCGCGCCGGCGAGGTCGGCGAGTGGGCGCAGCGCACGCCCATCGTCGCGTTGACGGCACATGCCTCGCCCGACGATCGCCGGCGCTGCCTCGATGCCGGCATGAACGACTACCTGGCCAAGCCGGTGAACGTGCAGTCGCTCGCCGCGACGCTGGAACGCTGGTTGCTGGCAGAACGCGTGTGAGAGTCCTGCAACAGCGCCTACTATTCACGTTCGAGCTCACCGCCAATCATCGATAGTCCGGACATCGCACATGATGGGGCGCGGGGAGAATGCGGGCGATCATGACGAGCCAAGCAGTAGACAGCGCTCCGACGAAGGCGGCGAAGATCCTGGTGGTCGACGACACGCCGATCAACACCGAGATCCTGGCCGACCTGCTCGTCCCGCTGGGCCATGAGGTGACGCTGGCGCACAGCGGCGAGAGCGCGCTGGCGCTGGCCGACACGCTGCGCCCGGACCTGATCCTGCTCGACGTGATGATGCCGGGCATGAACGGCTTCGAGGTGTGCCGGCGGCTGAAGGCCACGCCCGCGTTGTCGGCGATCCCCGTCATCTTCGTCACCGCGCGCGGCGACGATGCCAGCGCCGGCTTCTCCGCCGGTGGCGTCGACTACATCGCCAAGCCGGTGCGCCTGCCCGAACTGCTGGCGCGCGTGAACGCGCACCTGCGCATCAGCGGCCTGCTGCGCGAGCTGGAGCGCAACAACGCGAGCCTGAGCGACGCGCGTGACGAGCTCGAGCGCCGCGTGGCCGAGCGCACGCAGGAGCTGCGCCTGGCGAATGCCAAGCTGACGCAGGAGATCGGCGAGCGCCGCCAGGCGGAGGATCAGCTCAACTTCCTCGCGCGCCACGACTACCTGACGCGGCTGCTCAACCGCACCGCCTTCGAGGAGGCGCTGTCGGTGCTGCTGTCGCGGCTGTCGCCCGGGGGCGTGGAGCACACGCTGCTGTACCTCGACCTCGACCAGTTCAAGCTGGTCAACGACACCGCCGGCCACATGGCCGGCGACGAGCTGCTGCGCCAGATCGGCGACCTGCTGCGCCGCACCCTGGCGCCGCAGGACATCGTCGCGCGCCTGGGCGGCGACGACTTCGCGGCGCTGGTGCACGGCACCGATGCCGACGAAGGCCGGGAGGCCGCCGAGCGCCTGCGCTGCGCGATTGCCGACTACCGCTTCACGTGGCGCGGGCAGATCTATGCGGTGCGCGTGAGCATCGGGCTGGTGGAGGTGACTTCCGAGGCGGCGAGTGTCGAGCGCCTGCTGTCGCTGGCCGACACCGCCTGCTACGCGGCCAAGGAGCAGGGCCGCGACCAGGTGCAGGTCTATGACGAGTCGCACACGCAACTGCAGTCGCGCCAGGCGCAGATGCAGCTGGCGCCGCGCATCACGCAAGCGCTGGAGAACGACCGCTTCGTGCTGTTCCGCCAGGACATCCGCGCGCTGCATGCGGCCGACACCGGCGAGCACTACGAGGTGCTGATCCGCATGAGCGACGGTCGGGGGCAGATCACGCCGCCGGGGCAGTTCCTGCCGTCGGCCGAGCGCTTCGGGCTGATGTCGCAGATCGACCGCTGGGTTGTGCGCCGCCTCTTCCGCGGCTACGCCGAGCACCCCGAGCATCTGCTGCGCTTGTCGTGCTGCTCGATCAACCTGTCGGGCCTGACCATCGGCGACCCCTCCTTCGAGAGCTTCCTTGAAGCGGCACTGAAGGAATTCGCGATCCCCGGCGAGCGCCTGTGCTTCGAGATCACCGAGACGGCGGCCATCACCGACCTGCCGCGCACGCTGCGCTTCATGCACCGCTTCAAGCGCCTGGGCTGCCGCTTCGCGCTCGACGACTTCGGCAGCGGCGTGTCGTCCTATGCGTACCTGAAGTCGCTGCCGGTGGACTTCGTGAAGATCGATGGCACCTTCGTCAAGGACATGGCCGATGACGCCATCGACCGCGCGATGGTCAAGTCGATCAACGAGGTGGCGCACGTGATGGGCCACAAGACCATCGCCGAATACGCCGAGAGCGACGCCATCCTTGCGCTGCTGAAGGACCAGGGCATCGACTACGCGCAGGGCTACGCGATCGACCGGCCGCGCATGCTCGTCTAGCTGGCAGGTTAGTGCAGTGTGGTGCGCAGCAGGCACTCCAGCTCGCGCAGGTCGATCGGCTTGGTCATGAAGCCGTCCATGCCGGCGGCCGCGCAGGCATCGGCGGCGGAGCCATCGGCGGTGACGGCGAAGATCGGAAATCCGGCGAGGGCGCCCGTGTGCTGCAGGCGGCGCAGCTCGCGTGTCGCCTTCAGGCCGTCCATGCGCGGCATCTGCAGATCCATCAGCACCGCCGCGGGGCACTGCTGGCGGCAGTGCTCGATGGCCTGCAAGCCATCGTCCGCCGTCATCACGTCGTAGCCGAGCAACTGCAGCATCTCCTTGGCCAGCAGCTGGTTGACCGCGTTGTCGTCGACCACCAACACGTGGCGGCGGTCCTCGCGTCCGAGCGTGCCGGGGACCGTGTAACCGCTGCGCGGCGTGGGTGCGGGCCGAGCCAGCTGCCGCGTCAGGGCAATCAGTTCCGCCGGGCTCAAGGGATAGGCACAGCGCGGAGGGTGTTCTCCGGGTTCCGGCAGGCTCGGCCCGGTGCAGGCCAGCAGACCCCGTGCGCCGCCCGGCAACTCGGGCAGCAGGGCGGCGAACTGCGCGGCGTCGACCTGGCCCGCCTGCAGGCCGATCAGCAGCGCGGGCGCCGTGCGCTGCCCGTGATGCGCGCGCAGCGCCTCGCGGGTGGCGGCCGCGCTGGCGAAGATGCTCGTGTACCAGCCCAGGCGCTGCAGCCGGCGCGCCAGCATCGACACGGCAAAGGTCGGCTCGGCAATCAGCCAGGCGCGTGCGCCGTGCGCGTCGGCGCTGTCGTCCGCCGGGCCGTCGCGCGCCAGCGTGAAGCGACTCTCGAAGTGAAGCACCTCGCCTTCGAGCTCCACCATAGCCAGCGACAGCTCCGCCGGCATGCGCTGGCTGCGGCCCTGAATGGTTGATCGCGGGCCGCCCTGCGCGAAGCCCTCCCAGCAGATGCCGGGAAAACTGCCGAGCTCGGCGGGGCTGGCCGGCTCGCCGGCGCTGGCGGCATTGCTGACGATGCGCACCGACACGCGGCACTCGTGCGGCGGCTCGCAGTGCACCTCGGCGCCGAAGAACACGCAGCCCTCCTCGCAGCGGCGCAGCATGTGGGCCAGCGCATGGTGCAGCAGGCTGCGCAATTCCTCCACTGGCCCGTCGGCCACGGCCAGCGCGCCCTCGTAGTCGAAGAGCAGGACCCGGCCCTGGTCCTGGGCCTCGGCGGCCGCATTGCGCGCGAGTTCGGTGAGAACCTCGGCCACGTCGAACTGCGTCGAGCTCATGGGTGCTCGCTCCTCGCAAGGAGTGATGGCGCGAGCGGTGCATGGCCCGCGCGGGCCCCTTCAGGGAGCAAAACTCGTTCCCGCGATCTCCTTGGCAAAGCTCATCAACTACTTTCACAGGGGATCGCAAGTCCTTATTTCTGAACTCATTTTTCGTCACACGTCGTCACAAGAACAGCCCGTAAGTAGTTGATTTCATTGAATTTTTTTGCCGGTTTCGGTTGACCCTGCCCAAACCATCGGCTAGAGTGCAGCAAAGTGCATTTTGGTGGGTCTAAGTGGCGGGATTTTCGTTTCAGGGTGCGGCAGCGCTCAGCCTCGACGGCAAGGGCCGCGTGGCCATGCCGGCGCGCCACCGCGACCTGCTGATGACCCTGGCCAGCGGGCAACTCACCGTTACCAAGCACCCCGAAGGCTGCCTGATGATCTTCCCGCGTCCGGTGTGGGAGACCTTCCGCGACCGCCTCGCCGCCACCCCGATGTCGGCCGACGGCTGGAAGCGCTTCTTCATCGGCAACGCGATGGATGTGGAGCTCGACGGCTCGTCGCGCCTGCTCATTTCGCCCGAGCTGCGCGCCGCCGCCGGCTTGACCAAGGAGGTGGTATTGCTCGGCATGGGCTCGCGCTTCGAGCTGTGGGATGCCGAGCGCTACGCGGCGCACGAGGCGAAGGTGATGCAATCGGCGATGCCGGATGCATTGAAGGACTTCAGCTTCTGATGACCAAGGACGCAACGTGGTCACACACCACCGTCCTGCTGGCCGAAGCGATCGACGCGCTCGTGACCACGCCGGACGGGGTCTACGTCGACGGCACCTTCGGCCGCGGCGGGCACTCGCGGGCGCTGCTGGGCAGGCTGTCGCCGCGCGGAAGGCTGATCGCCTTCGACAAGGATCCGGACGCATTGGCCGCAGCGAGCACAGGTGCAACGCGGGTCTCGGACCCGCGTTTTTCCATCTGCCACGCAAGCTTCGCGCAGATGGCCGAGGAGCTGCGGCCCCTGGGTATCACGCACATCGACGGCGTGCTGCTCGACCTCGGCATCTCGTCGCCGCAGATCGACAACCCCGCGCGCGGCTTCAGCTTCCGCCACGATGCGCCGCTGGACATGCGCATGGATCCGACCCGTGGCGAGAGCGCCGCGGATTTCTTGGCTCGCGCCGATGAGCGCCACATTGCACAGGTGATCCGCGACTATGGGGAAGAACGGTTTGCTGTATCGATTGCAAAGGCGGTTGTTGCTCGCCGGGCGAGCGGGCATCCTCTTCGGCGCACCGCCGAACTGGCCGAGCTCGTGGCTCGCGCGGTCAAAACCCGCGAGCCGGGCCAGGACCCTGCAACGCGCACATTTCAGGCTCTTCGGATTCAGGTCAACGCCGAGCTTGAAGAGCTCGAACAGGGCCTGACGGCGGCGCTGCAACTGCTGAACCCCCATGG
>VBDL01000844.1 GCA_005884255.1 Betaproteobacteria bacterium
CATCGAAGAGCATCGCTTCGACTGCCTGATCGGCGGCGCGCGGCGCGACGAAGAGAAGGCGCGGGCCAAGGAGCGCATCTTCAGCCACCGCGACAGCTTCGGCCAATGGCAGCCGAAGGAGCAGCGTCCCGAGCTGTGGACGCTGTTCAACACGCGCCATCGCCCCGGCGAGCACTTCCGCTCGTTCCCGATCAGCAACTGGACCGAGCTCGACGTGTGGCTCTACATCGCGCGCGAGAACATTCCGCTGCCCAACCTGTACTACAAGCACGAGCGCCAGGTGATCCGCCGCAAGGGTTTGCTCGTGCCGTTCACCGACGTGACGCCGCCTGAGACCGGCGAGCAGATCGAGACCGCGCAGGTGCGCTTCCGCACCGTGGGCGACATGACCTGCACCTGCCCGGTGGAGAGCGACGCGACCAGCGCTGCCGAGATCGTGGCCGAAACGCTGACCGTCACAGTGAGCGAGCGCGGCGCCACGCGCATGGACGACCGCACGTCCGATGCGTCGATGGAGCGCCGCAAGAAGGAAGGCTATTTCTGATGTCCGCCGTGTTGAAGACTCCTGAAGACCATCGCGCCCTGAGGTTCCTCACCGCGGGCAGCGTCGACGACGGCAAGAGCACGCTCATTGGTCGACTGCTGTATGACAGCCGCGCGATCCTCGCCGACCAGCTCGACACGCTGGAGAAGAGGGCCGCCGGCCAGCCAATTGACCTGTCGCTGCTGACCGATGGCCTGGAGGCCGAGCGCGAGCAAGGCATCACCATCGAC
>VBDL01000171.1 GCA_005884255.1 Betaproteobacteria bacterium
GCCGCGCTCCTCGAGCTCGGTCGATGCGCACAGCGGCTGGCGAGGCGCGTCATGCATGGGCGAGCAGCCAGTCTTTCAACTCGGCGGTGGAATGCGCCACGGTCAGCGGCGTGAACTCCTCGAAGGCCTCGCGCTCGTGGGCGCCATAGCTCACGGCGACGCTGGGCGTGCCGGCGTTGGCGGCGAGCTGCAGATCGTGCGTGGTGTCGCCGATCATCAAGGTGGCCTCGGGGTCGGTGCCGAATTCGCGCATCAGCTCCAGCAGCATCAGCGGGTTGGGCTTCGATGCGGTCTCGTCCGCGGTGCGCGAGCCGTCGAACATGCCCTTGAGCTGCGAGGTGTTCAGCACGTCATCCAGCCCGCGTCGCGTCTTGCCGGTGGCCACGGCGAGCCAGTGATGGCGCGCCTTCAGGGCCTGCAGCAGCTCCAGCGCGCCGGCGAACAGGCTCAGCTCGTGAGCTCGGGATAGCGCTCACGCGCGAGGCCCGGCGCGGCGATCTGCAACGCATCCTGCAGGCCGAGACCGATCACATAGGCGGCTTGCGAGTCGCTGGGCACGTCGATCTGCAGATCGCGGCACGCATCCTGGATGCAGCGCACGATCAGCGCGGTGGAATCGAAGAGGGTGCCGTCCCAATCGAAGACGATCAGGTCGAAGCGGCGAAGTCGGTGGGTCATAGGCAATTCAGAAGTGTCTCGCACTCGCGCGGCAATGGCGCATTCAGCTCGATGCGCTCACCGCTTGCAGGGTGATCGAACGCCAGGCGCTTGGCGTGCAGGAACATGCGCTCGAACTTGCAGCCGGGCACCAGCTCGCCGCGCGCCAGCGCCTTGTTCAGCGCGAAGTCGCCGTATTTCGCATCGCCGACGATGCCGTAGCCCTCATGCGCCAGGTGCACGCGGATCTGGTGCGTGCGGCCGGTCTTGATGGTCACGTCGAGCAAGGTGAAGCGCGCGAACTGCTGTGCGACATTCACCAGCGTGATCGAGCGCCGGCCTTCATCGCGGTCGGCCGACACCGTGCGCACGCGGCGCTCGCCGGCGGCGTCCAGGTACTTGTGCAGCGCCACGTCGATGACCTTCTTGTTGGCCGGCCAAGTGCCGGCGACCAGCGCGGCATAGGTCTTGCCCGTGTCGCGTGCACGGAACTGGTCCTGCAGCGCAATCAGCGCGCTGCGCTTCTTGGCGATCAGCAGGATGCCGGAGGTTTCCTTGTCGAGCCGGTGCACCAGCTCGAGGAACTTCGCCTGGGGGCGAGCACGGCGCAGCTGCTCGATCACACCGAAGCTGACGCCGCTGCCGCCATGCACCGCGACGCCGGCGGGCTTGTCGACGGCGATCAGGTGCTCGTCCTCGAACAGCAACGGGAATTCGCGGCCGGGCACCGGCGCTTCACTGCGCTCGGCCACCCTCACCGGCGGCACGCGCACCTCGTCGCCTTCGGCCAGCCGCGTGTCGGCCGCCGCGCGGCCCTTGTTGACGCGCACCTCGCCGGAGCGGATCACGCGGTAGACATGCGTCTTGGGCACGCCCTTGAGCACGCGCAGCAGGAAGTTGTCCAGCCGCTGCCCGGCGCTGCCCTCGTCGACGCTCAATCGCCGCACCGCCGGCGTCGTTCCGGGAGGCGTTTTGGCTCCGGCATCACATCGCTGCGCGATATGAGCCTGCACCGAATCGCGCGGCGATTTGGCCCGTATAATGTCCTTTACCACGTTCACGCCGTAAGTGCTTGATTTGCAAGAGTTTAGCCGGGCACCGCCGGCGCACGTGGGCAGGTGATGCAACGTTCGACGAGCGGTGGCGAGTCGCGGTCCCCAAGTGACCCGGCAGCCAGGGCTGGCGAACGGAAGAGATTCCGCCGAAAGCCGCCCTCGCAGTAGTCGCGAGGGGAAAGAAAAAAGGTTTACCGGTGCGAGGTCGAAAGCGACCTCGTACTGAGCGTCAAGCGCCGAGCGCCATGCCCTCGTCCCCTATCCTGATTGCCCCGCAGCCCCGGCTTGAAGCCGGTGTGGCAGCGCGTGGGCCATCGTACGCAGCGCGCGATCCGCGCTGCCGGGGTGCGGACGAGGACGGCACCGCAACTCGCAGACACGCACGCGCCAACGCTGCACCGTCGCTCGCCTGACAGGCGATCAACCCGCAGTCCAGGGCGATTCCTTCCTCCGGTTTTTCACGTTTCTCGTGCATCGGTGAGTCGCCCCGGAAGACCGGGACGACGCGTATGAGCGCGCCGCAAGAACAGCGGGGCGAGGAGTGCACATGAAGCGCATGCTGATCAATGCGACGCAGCAGGAAGAGCGTCGGCTGGCCATCGTCGACGGCCAGAAGCTGCTCGACTTCGAAAACGAGATCGAAGGCCGCGAGCAACGCAAGGGCAACATCTACAAGGCGGTGGTGACACGCGTCGAGCCGTCGCTCGAAGCCTGCTTCGTCGACTACGGCGAAGACCGCCACGGCTTCCTGCCGTTCAAGGAGATCTCGCGCAACTTCTTCCGCGACGGCGTCGACGTGCGCAACGCGAAGATCGGCGATGCGATCAAGGAAGGCCAGGAACTGCTGGTGCAGGTCGAGAAGGAAGAGCGCGGCAACAAGGGCGCCGCGCTGACCACCTTCGTCAGCCTGGCCGGCCGCTACCTCGTGCTGATGCCCAACAACCCGCGAGGCGGCGGCGTGAGCCGGCGCATCGAGGGCGAGGATCGCGAGGAGCTGAAGGAGAACCTCGATCAGCTCGAGTATCCCAAGGGCATGAGCCTGATCGCGCGCACCGCGGGCATCGGCCGCTCCGCCGCCGAGCTGCAGTGGGACCTGAACTACATGCTCAAGCTGTGGAGCGCGATCGACGGCGCCTCGCAAGTGGGCAAGGGCGCCTTCCTGATCTACCAGGAGAGTTCGCTCGTCATCCGCGCCATCCGCGACTACTTCACCGCGGACGTCGGCGAAATCCTGATCGACACCGACGACATCTTCGATCAGGCCCAGCAGTTCATGAACCACGTGATGCCGGACAACGCGCATCGCGTGAAGCGCTATCGCGACGACGCGCCGCTGTTCAGCCGCTTCCAGATCGAGCACCAGATCGAGACCGCCTTCTCGCGCACGGTGAACCTGCCCTCGGGCGGCGCCATCGTGATCGACCACACCGAGGCGCTCGTGTCGGTGGACGTGAACTCCGCGCGCGCCACGCGCGGCGGCGACATCGAGGAAACCGCGACGCGCACCAACCTCGAAGCGGCCGACGAGATCGCGCGCCAGATGCGCCTGCGCGACCTCGGCGGCCTGATCGTCGTCGACTTCATCGACATGGAAGAGAGCAAGAACCGCCGCGAGGTGGAGCAGCGCTTGCGCGATGCATTGCGCTATGACCGCGCCCGCGTGCAGTTCAGCTCGATCAGCAAGTTCGGCCTGCTGGAGCTCAGCCGCCAGCGCCTGCGCCCTGCGCTCAGCGAAGGCAGCCACATCACCTGCCCGCGCTGCAACGGCACCGGCCACATCCGCGACACCGAGAGCTCGGCGCTGCAGATCCTGCGCATGGTGCAGGAGGAGTCGATGAAGGACAACACCGCCGCCGTGCACGTGCAAGTACCGGTGGAGGTGACCTCCTTCCTGCTCAACGAGAAGCGCACCGAGATCACCAAGATCGAGCTGAAGCAGCGCGTCACCGTGCTGCTGGTGCCGAACAAGCACCTCGAGACGCCGAACTACAAGCTCGAGCGCCTGCGCCACGATGACCCGCGCCTGGAGAACCTGCAGGCCAGCTACTCGATGATCGAGGAGCCGGACGACGAGGTCGGCATCACGCGGCGCGAGAAGTCCACCAAGCCGAAGCAGGAGCCCGTGATCAAGGGCATCCTGCCGGAGACGCCGGCGCCCAAGGCCGAGCCGAAGCCCGAACCGAAACCCGTGGCCGTGCCCGCTCCGGTGGTGGCGGCACCCGCGCCGGCCCCGGTGGCCGCATCGGCGGGGGGCGGCTTCTTTGCGTGGATCAAGAAGGTGTTCGGTGGCGCGCCCGAGGCAGCGGCACCGCAGCCTGCGATGGCCACCGTGCCCGCAGCGGCCCCCGCGCCGTCGGCGCGCGGCGACGAACGCCGCGGCGAGCGTGGCGGCCGCGGTGGACGCGGCGGCCGGCGCGATGGCAAGGGCAATGGCGAGGGGCGCGACACGCGCGAAGGGCGCGGTCCGCGCGGCGAGCGTGGCGAGCGTGGCGAGCGCGGTGAAGCGCGCCCCGAGCGGGGTGATCGCGGCCCGCGTCGCGAAGAGCCGCGCGGCGAAGCCGTGGCCGGTGAGCGCGACGAACGCGCAGCGCGTGGCGATCAGCGCCGCGGACCGCGTCCGGAGCGCGAGACGCAGCGGCCGGCGGAAGCCGCCGAGGCCGGCGTGCCGGTGCAGGCCCTGGCCGAAACGATGGTCGAGGGCGCGGAAGGCGCCGAGAGCCAGGCCGACCGCGAAGGCCGCCGTCGTCGTCGCCGCCGCGGTGGCCGTGGGCGTGACGAGGCCGGCCTGGGCGCGACGCCTGAAGGCGTGAGCGCAGAGGTCGAGGCGATCGAGACTGCCGAGGCGCCGGCCGGCGAAGAGGCCGTGCCGGGCGAGCGCCCCGAGGGCGAGGATCGCGAGGGCCGAGGCCGCCGCCGTGGTGGCCGCGACCGCTATCGCCGTGAGCGCCGCGAAGGCGAGCCCGTCGAAGGCGGGGCCGTACAAGGCATGGAGCCGGTGGCCCAGGCTGAAGCCGTGGCGCCGCAAGCCAAGCCGTGGTGGGAAGCTTCCGCCGATGCGGGCAGCGTCGTCGCTGCGCCAGCCGCCACCGTGGCCGAGGCCACACCGGCGATCGAGACGCCGGCGGCAGCCGCACCGATCGTCGTCGAGCCCTTCGTGCTACCGACCGACGAGCTGCAGCGCGTGGCCGAAGGGGCGGGCCTGCAGTGGGTCAACTCCGACGCCGACAAGATCCGCGCGGTGCAGGAAGCGATGGCCAATGAGCCGCGCCCGATCCACGTGCCGCGCGAGCGCAAGCCGACGGCGGTGGTCGACGAGGGCCCGCTGGTGCTCGTGGAGACGCGCAAGGACTTGTCGCAGCTGAAGCTGCCGTTCGATCACGGCGCTAGCGCACGGCACTGACCCGTGGTGGGCTCAAGCCCACCCTGCGTAGCTACGGCAGGCGCTCCAGCGCCTGCTGGTAGCTCGGGCTGTGCATCAGCTCGTCCCACGGCAGCGGCGCGGTTTGCGGCAGCAGGTCCAGCCGCCGCGCCTCGCTGTGCGGATCGGCTTGCCAGCGCCCTTGATCGAGCGCGGCCTGCAGGCCGTCGAGTAGATCATCGACCGGCCGCCCGCCGTCCACCTTCGACTGGTTGCACAGCAGCACCAGGTCGCAGCCTGCGTTCAGCGCGGCGATGCCGCCTTCGACCGGGTTGCCGGCGACGCGCGCGCCTTCCATGCTCAGGTCGTCGCAGCAGATGGCGCCGGTGTAGCCGAGCCGCCCGCGCAGGATCTCCTTCAGCCACTTCGGCGAGAAGCCGGCGGGCAGCTTGTCGACCTTCGGGAAGGTCACGTGCGCCGGCATCACGCAGGTGAGTCCCGTGGACAGCCAGTCGTAGGGCTTGGCGTCCTCGGCGAGGATGGCGGTGAGCGCGCGGTCATCGACCGCGCGCGCGACGTGCGAGTCCGCCACCGCATAACCGTGCGCGGGGAAATGCTTGCCGCAGTTGTTCATGCCCGCGCGCAAGAGGCCCAGCATCAGGCTTTGCGCCAGCATGGTGGACACGCGCGGATCGCGGTGGAACGCGCGGTCGCCGATCACCTCGCTGCGGCGGTGATCGAGGTCGACCACCGGCGTGTAGCTCAGCTCGACACCGCAGGCGCGCAGCTCCGCGCCGAGCACATAGCCCGCCGACAGCGTCGCATCGACCGCGCGCATCGCGTCTTCCATCCACAGCTCGCCGAAGGCGCGCATCGCGGGCAGGTGCGTGAAGCCGTCGGTGCGAAAGCGCTGCACGCGGCCGCCTTCATGGTCCACGGTGATCAAGAGGTCCGAACGGATCGCCTTGATCTCGGCGGTGAGCTCCGTGAGCGTGCGCCGATCCTTGAAGTTGCGCGTGAAGAGGATCATGCCGCCGCACAGCGGGTGCTGCAGGCGGCGGCGATCGTCGTCGGTGAGCGACTGGCCGGCAATGTCGAGGATGACGGGAGCGTGCTGGATCATGGATTGTTCTTGGTCTCGACGACCACGAAGGCCGCCGCGTAGTCGGATTCGTCGCTGACGCTGACGTGCGCGACGAGGTGGCGGTCGTCGAACCAGGAGGCGAGGTCGCCATGCAGCCGGATGCCTGGCTTGCCCGTGGCCTCCTTG
>VBDL01000172.1 GCA_005884255.1 Betaproteobacteria bacterium
GACGTCGCCGCGCACCTGGTCGTCGGCGCCGGCGGCGTCGCCGCCTGAGTCGTCGGCCTCGGCCTCGGCCTCGCCGGCGCGCGGCAGGAACACGGTGAAGGTGCTGCCGCCGCGCGGCGTGCTCAGCACCTCGATGCGGCCGCTCATCAGCTCCACCAGGCGCTTGGTGATGACCAGGCCGATGCCGGTGCCTTCGATGTCGGTGGACTCCAGGCCCAGGCGGTCGAAGGGCTCGAACAGGCGCGTGAGCTGCTGCGCGTCCATGCCGCGCCCGGTGTCGGTGACCTGCACGCCGAGCTGCGCGGGATCGGCGTCGAGCAGCGACAGCTCCACGCTGCCGCCGCGCACGTTGTACTTCACGGCATTGCTCAGCAGGTTGACGAACACCTGCTTCAGCCGCGTGCGGTCGCCGAGCACCAGCGACGCGCGCTCGGAGGCCTGCGGCGCCAGCAGGCGCACTGCTTCGGCGAGCACCGTGCCGACATCGACGGTTTCCACCGACAGCTGCACGCGGCCCGACTCGATGCGCGACAGGTCGAGCACGTCGTCGATCAGCTTGACCAGGTGCCAGCCGGCGGTCTCGATGCGCAGCACACGCTCGCGCTGCACCGTGTCCAGCGTGCGCTCGCGATCCAGCGCGATCAGCTGCGCGTAGCCGAGGATGGCGTTCATCGGCGTGCGCAGCTCGTGGCTCACGCGCGAGAGGAATTCCGATTTCGCGTGGCTGGCGGCCTCGGCGCGCTCGCGCGCGATGTCGAGCTCGGCGGCCCGCAGGCGCTGCGTCTGGTCGATGGCGATGCCGAGGAAGCCGCTCAGCGTGCCGCTGGCGTCGCGCACGGCGGTGATCGCCAGCGACACCAGCAGCTGCGTGCCGTCGCGCCGCACATAGGTCCAGTCGCGCACCTCGTAACCGTGCTTGCGCGCGATCGCGACGAAGACGTCGAGCCCGGCGATGCGGCGGCCGAAGAGGGCGCTCAATTCCTCGCCGCGCGCCAGCACCTCGGCCTCGATGTGCAGGCGGTCGGGCAGGGTGCCGATCATTTCCTCGGCGCTGTAGCCGAGCATCTTCTGCGCGCCGCGGTTGAACAGGCGGATCACGCCCTGCGTGTCGGTGGCGATCACCGCCACCTCGGTGGCCGAATCGAGCACCGCCTGCAGGTTGCGCTGCGCGGCGCTGGCGCGCTGCTCCTGGTCGTGCAGCCGATCGAGCAGCTCGCGCAGGCGCTCCCACAGCGCATGCGTCTCCTCGCTGCCCAGATCCAGCGGCGCCTCGCGCTGGCCCTCGTTGACCATCGCCTGCGCGGCCGCGAGCAGGCCGCGATAGCGCTGCGCTTCCTTGGCGGCCAGGTGCAAGGACATCAGCACCGCGACGCCCAGCGCCGCCAGCACCGCCAGGCCGACGATCCAGGCGATGCGCTGCACCGGCGCGAACAGCAGTGCGCGCGGCTGCGCGACGAGCACATGCCAGCCCGCCGGCTGGATGCGTGCCACGGTGGCCAGCCAGCGCTCGCCGCCGAACTCGATTTCGCCGGCGCCCGGCTGGCCGTTCAGCGCGGCCTTCACGAGCGGCACATGGCTCATGTTTTCCTGCCAGGACGCGAGCTGCTGCTGCGGATGGGCAATCACGCGGCCCTTGCCGTCGAGCACGATGACGATGGCCTCACGCAGCCGCTCATGCTGCGCCAGCTCGCGCGCGACGCTGGCCAGCGACATGTCCGCGACGAGCAGGCGTTCGCCCATCGGCAAGGCGAGCACCGCGGTCACCGAGCCGGTAAGCGGCGACAGGAAGGTGTCGGACCAGACCAGCGTGCGGCGCTCACGCACCGAGGCGTAGTACGGGCGCGACGAAAGATCCAGGCCGAGCAGGTCGCTGGCGCGCACACCGGCGCTCGGCTTGGCCACCACGTCTTGCACTACGCCGCGCGCATCGGCCACGTACAGCGCTTCGAAGGCCGGCGTGGAATCGAGCGCCTGCTGCAGCACCGCGCGCACCTCGCTGGACTGTGGCGCGAAACCCGCCACCAGCGCGCCGCTGATCTCCAACGAGCGCTGCGGCGCGGCCAGCGTGGCCTCGATCTGGCTGCGCACCAGCGTGGCCGCCTGCGCGTTCTCGCGCTC
Source organism: Betaproteobacteria bacterium (assembly GCA_005884255.1). Taxonomy (GTDB): domain Bacteria; phylum Pseudomonadota; class Gammaproteobacteria; order Burkholderiales; family Burkholderiaceae_C; genus VBDL01. Next base: position 2,119 of record VBDL01000172.1, read on the forward strand.
GATGCGGTGCACGGCATCGGGCAGCGCGACCGCGCTCCACAGCAGCACGACGATCAGCAGCGGCAGCGCCGCGACCAGCACGAACTGCCGCGCGAGGATTTCCCGCAGCGGCCGGCGACGAGTGCCAGCCCCCCGGTCGCGGAGTACCGTGACCGACCCCCCAAGGGGGTCTCGCCCGCCTTGGGGCGGCCCGGCGCCGGGCTCGTGCTCTGCCATCAGCGGATGGAGGCGAAGCGCCCGCCGCGCACTTCGGTCATGAAGATCGGCGTCGCGTTGTCGCCGGTGGCGTCGAGGGCGATGGTGTGCTGCAAGCCGGGCCAGTCGATGCTGGGCGTGGCCAGCACGTCGCGCAGCGTCTGCGAGCCGCTGCGCCGGCGAAGCGCCTCGGCGCCCATCATCACCGCATCGAACGCGTTGATGGCGCCGGAGCCGGGGTCTTCGCCGAAGCGCTCGCGGTAGCGGCGCTTGAAGTCGAGGTAGGGCGGGGCCGTGCTCTCGCGATCGATCGCCTGCGGCACCAGCATGCCTTCGACGCCGCGGCCGCCGGTCTCGATCAGCTGGTCGGTGGCGGCCCAGGGTGTGGCGGCCAGGCCCACGTTGGGCGACAGCCGGCGCAGGGTCTGCGCAATGAGCGCTGCATCGACCGCGCTGCTGGCCAGCAGCACGGCCTGCGGCTTCTCGGCGAGCAGCCTGGCAGACAGCGCGGCCAGGTCGACGTTGGCGCCCGATTCGAAGTTCAGCTCCGCCGTGACCCGCCCGCCGCGTTCGCGAAAGCGCTCGCTGCAGGCGTGGCCGAAGCTCTCGGAGTAGGACCGGTTCTTGGTGTCCATCAGCACCGCGAGCGACGCGATGCCGCGCTGGCGCAACGTTTCAGCCAGCTGCCGCGCGCCGGTGGGCGCGTCGGCGATGACGCGGAAGAAGTAGTCGTCCTTGCCCGACAACTCGTGCGTGTTCGCCGTGGGGCTGATCATCACCAGCTTCAGGCGATTGGCCTCGGGCACCACCGCGACGGCCATCGCGCTGGTCATCGGCCCGACGATGAACCCAACCTTCTGGCCGGCCAGCGAGACGACGGCGCCGCGCGCCTTGGCGGCGTCGTGCTGGTCGTCATCGACGCGCAGCTCGTAGCGTGTGCGGCCTTGCGCATTGAGCGTCTCGATGGCCAGCTGCGCACCGTTGCGCCCGGCGACGCCGAGGTCGGCAACACGCCCAGACAGGCCGCCGATGAAGCCGATGCGCACCGGCTCGGATGGCTGGCAGGCGGCCAGCAGCGTGACACAGAACGCAATGGCAAGGGCCCAACGAGCGCGGGGACGACGATGCGCCAACGGCGTTTCTCCTTGCACGCAGCATAGCGTTTGCTTACTGCGGCTGACAAGCCGAAACGCTGGGTGCTCAGGCGTCAATCAGCCGGTGCGCTGCGGCCTGCAAGGCCGCACGGCCGCCGTCGGCCAGCGGCACGCGCTGCGCGTGCTCGAGCTGGAAATTGCGCTGCATCGAGCGTTCGTACAGCGGGTCGTAGTGCTTGTGCATGAGGTCGAGGAAGACCTCGGCCCAGCGGCCGGCACGTGCGGCGTCTTGCCACGCATGCACCTGCTCCTTGCCGCGCAGTTCGATGAGCGCGTCCAGCAGGCGGCAGAACTCCTCGGGCCGTTGCGCGAAGAAGCCGTACTCCTCGAGCAGCAGTTGCACGCGCGCCTCATCGGGCATCTCCAGGGCGATGCATACCGCATCGCGCATGCGCGTGAGCAGCGCATCGGGCACGCGCAGGTTGCCGATCTTGGCGCTCTCGCTTTCGACGAACACCGGGCGCGCTGGGTTCAGCGCCTGCAGCGCCGCCCACAGCGCGGTGTCGAAGCCCTTCTGGCTGGGCTGCGGTCGGTCAGGCAGGGCGCCGAGCACCGAGCCGCGGTGGCAGGCCAGCGCTTCGAGGTCGAGCACCTGCGCGCCTTCGTCGGCCAGCGCCTGCAGCAGCCGCGTCTTGCCGCTGCCGGTGCGCCCGCACAGCACGCGCAGGTCGAGCTGCTGCGGCAGCTGCTCGAGCTCGTCGCGCACGATGGCGCGGAAGGCCTTGTAGCCACCGGCCAGCTGCGCGGTGCGAAAACCGATCTGGCCCAGGAACCAGGCCATCGAGCCCGAGCGCTGCCCGCCGCGCCAGCAATAGACCAGCGGCTTCCACTGCTTGGGCTTGTCGCGCACGAAGGCATCGAGATGGCGCGCGACATTGCGCGCCACCATCGCGCCGCCGACCTTGCGCGCCTCGTGCGGCGAGACCTGCACATACAGCGTGCCGACGATGCGCCGCTCTTCGTCGTCGAGCACCGGCCAGTTGAGCGCGCCCGGCAGATGGTCGAGCGCGAATTCGGCGGGCGAGCGCACATCGATGATCGCGTCGTAGCCGGCGAGTTCTGGCACCGCCTCGGTAGCCTTGACCAACTGCACGCTCATCGTCGATCAGGCCGTCGGCGACACGGCGTCCAGCAGCTCGCTCTCGATCTCGAGCTGTGCCTTCGACTGCTGCAGCGCCGGGCCGTCGACGAGGAAGGTGTCTTCGACGCGCTCGCCCAGCGTGATGATCTTCGCGAGCTGCAGGTTGATGCGGTGGCGTGCCAGCACGCGGGCGATGGCGTAGAGCAGGCCCGAGCGGTCGCTCGTGCTGACCGACAGCAGCCAGCGCTGCGCTCGCTCATCCGGCCGCAGGGACACGCGCGGCACGATGGGGAAGGACTTCACGCGCCGCGAGACGCGCCCGCGGCTCGGCTCGGGCAGCGGGCCTTCGCGCTTGATCGCGGCGCTGAGTTGCGCTTCGACCAGCGCGATCAGGTCGCGGTAGGCGGCGTGCGGCTCGCCGGCCATCTGCGGGCTGATGACCTGGAAGGTGTCGAGCGCGTAGTCGCGCCGCGTGGTGTGGATCTTCGCGTCGAGGATGTTGAAGCCGGCGCCGTCGAAGTAGCCGCAGATGCGCGCGAAGAGGTCGTCGCGGTCCGGCGCGTAGACCAGCACCTGCAGTCCTTCACCCACCGGCGAAAGGCGCGCGCTGACCACCGGCGCCGTGGTCGCCACCTGGCGGGCGAGCACGCGTGCGTGCCAGGCGATGTCAGCGGCGTCGTGGCGCGCGAAGTAGCTGAACTCCAGCGTGTCCCACAGCGTCGCCTCGCCGCCCGGCAGCGCCGAGTGCAGCGCGAGCTGCTGCCGCGCCTCCTGCTTGCGCGCCTCGATCTCGGCGTCGAGATTGGGCTTGGCGCCGCCGAGCGCACGCAGCGTGAGCCGGTACAGGTCTTCCAGCAGCTTGCCCTTCCACGCGTTCCACACCTTCGGGCTGGTGCCCCGGATGTCGGCCACGGTCAGCAGGTACAGCGCGGTCAGCGTGCGCTCGTTGCGCACGAGTTTCGCGAAGCCGGTGATGACGTCGGGATCGGAGAGGTCTTCCTTCTGCGCGATGCGCGACATCGTCAGGTGGCCCTTGACGAGGAACTCGATCAGCTGCGCATCGGCGCGCGGAATCTCGTGGTCGCGGCAGAAGCGGCGCGCCTCGGTGGCGCCGAGTTCGGAGTGGTCGCCGCCGCGGCCCTTGGCCACGTCGTGGAACAGCGCCGCCACATAGAGCACGTACGGGTGGTCGAACTGCGACGCGAGCTGCGTGCAGAACGGGTACTCGTGCGCATGCTCGGGGATGAAGAAGCGGCGCACGTTGCGCAGCACCATCAGGATGTGCTGGTCCACCGTGTAGACGTGAAACAGGTCGTGCTGCATCTGCCCGACGATGCGGCGGAACACCCACAGGTAGCGGCCCAGCACCGAGGTCTGGTTCATCAGCCGGAAGGCGTGCGTCTGCCCTTCCGGCTGCTTGAGCATGGCCATGAAGGTGGCGCGGTTCACCGGGTCGCGGCGGAACTCCGCATCCATCAGGTTGCGCGCGTTGTACAGCGCTCGCAGCGTGCGTGCCGACAAGCCCTTGATGCCCAGCACCTGCTGGTAGATCAGGAAGGTCTCGAGGATGGCGTGCGGCTCGCGCTCGTAGAGATCGTCGCTGGCCACCTCGAGCATGCCGCCGCGGTCGAAGAAGCGCTCGTTGATCGGCCGCATCGGGCGGTCACCCGAGCCGTCGACGCGCTCCTCGATGTTGAGCATCAGGATCAGGTTGAGCTGGCCCACCGCCTTGGCCGCCCAGTAGTAGCGGCGCATCAGCACCTCGGACGCGCGCTGCGCCTTCG
>VBDL01000173.1 GCA_005884255.1 Betaproteobacteria bacterium
GGCCGAACGGCCCCACCGCCTCGGCCATGCGATCGGCGAGCTGCTGCAGGCGTGCGCGCAGCACCTTGTGATAGTCGCGCCCACGGGCATACAGCGACACCGTGGCCTGTTGCGGATCTTGCAAGCGCGCCCACTCGATGGCTTGCCATCCGGCGCCAAGATCGCGAGGCAGGTAGTCCATGCGCGCGGTGATCACGCTCACGGTGCCCGGCACCAGCTCGGCCGGCCGCGCGCGTTTCAAGCCATGCAGTGCCATGTAGCCCATCGTGCCGTGGAAGCCCTGTTCGAGCCAGGCGAGCAGGCCCGGCTCCGCATCGCCCAGATCGACACCAGCCACGCCGATCTGGGAAAATCCCAGCGCGCGCGCCCAGTCGCGCACTTGCGCGATCAGCGCAAACCCTTCAATACGCGCCGCAGTCGGCGCGTGGGCATCAAGACACGTTGGTTGGGACATTTGGCGATTCTAGAAACCCGCTCCTTGCTCTGGCCCGACGAAGCGGCCTGCGAAAGCACCGCCCGCGAGCTGGCCGCCCGGCCGGCTCTGCATGATGCCTTCATCGAACTGCACGGCCCGCTGGGCGCCGGCAAGACCACGTTCGTGCGCCACCTGCTGCGCGCGCTCGGCGTCGCTGGGCGCATCAAGAGCCCGACCTATGCCGTGATGGAGCCTTACGACCTGCCCGCGTTCCCGGTGTCGCACTTCGATTTCTACCGCTTCGACGACCCGCACGAGTGGGACGACGCCGGTTTTCGCGACATCTTCGCGCGCCCCGGCCTGAAGATCGCCGAATGGCCCGACCACGCGGCCGGCGTGCTGCCCGAGCCCGATCTGGCGCTGCACATCGAGCCGCAGGACGGTGACATGCGCCAAGTGACGCTGCAGGCCCACACGGCGCGCGGCCTGGAGTTGCTGCGATGAAGCGGCGGCAATTGCTGCAGGCCGGCGGCCTCGTGCTGCTGCTCGGCCGCGCGCAACTCGCGTTCGGCGCGAGCATCGTCGCCGTGCGCGTGTGGCCGGCCGACGACTACACGCGCGTGACCATCGAGTCCGATGCCGCGCTGGCGGCGCGCCACTTCCTCGCCGAGAACCCGCACCGCCTGGTCATCGACCTCGACGGCCTGGAGCTCAGCCCCACCCTGCGCGAGCTGGTCGGCAAGGTCCGCGCCGACGACCCTTTCATCGCCGGCGTGCGCATCGGCCAGAACCAGCCGCGCGTGGTGCGCCTGGTGGTCGACCTGAAGCAGCCGATCGCGCCGCAGCAGTTCACCCTGGCGCCGGTGGCGGCCTACCAGCACCGGCTGGTGTTCGACCTGTACCCGACGCAGGAGCGCGACCCGCTGCTCGCGCTGATCCGCGACAAGGATCAGGCCGAACAGGCGGCGGCGCAATCGGTGCGCGACGCGCTGGGCGAGTTCATCGGCCGCATCGATGCCAAGCCGGCGCCGCCGCTGTCGGCCGCTTCCGCCGCGTCCGGCCCGCTGGCCACCGCGCCGCCCCCGCCGCCGGTCGCCGCGGGCAAGATCGACCGCCTGGTCATCGTCACCATCGACCCCGGCCACGGCGGCGAAGACCCCGGCGCCACCGGGCCGAGCGGCCTGCACGAGAAGGACGTGGTGCTCGCGGTGGCGATGCAGCTGCGCGAGCGCATCAATGCGCACCCGGGCATGCGGGCGATGCTCACGCGCGACGCCGACTTCTTCGTGCCGCTGCACGAGCGCGTGCGCAAGGCGCGGCGAGTGCAGGCCGATCTCTTCGTGTCCATCCACGCCGACGCCTTCCTCACGCCCACTGCGCGCGGCGCCTCGGTGTTCGCGCTGTCGGAAAGGGGAGCGACCAGCGCCGCCGCACGCTGGATGGCCGAGCGCGAGAACGCGGCCGATCAGGTGGGCGGCATGAACGTCGGCGTGCGCGACGTGCAGGTGATGCGCGCGCTGCTCGACATGAGCACCACCGCGCAGATCAAGGACAGCATGAAGCTCGGCCACGAGGTGCTGTCGCAGATCGGCAAGGTCGGCAAGCTGCACAAGGGCGCGGTCGAGCAGGCCGGCTTCGCGGTGCTGAAGGCACCGGACGTGCCGTCGATCCTCGTCGAGACCGCCTTCATCTCCAATCCGGAGGAAGAGGCCAGGCTGCGCGACCCCGACTACCAGGCGCGCCTGGTCGACGCGCTCACGAGCGGCATCGTGCGCTACTTCAAGCGCAACCCACCGCTGGCGCGGCAACGCACGACCTGACCGGCAATCGTCAGCGCAACCTGCTCGTCAGCTTCGCTAAAGCCGCCGGGCCCGCGCTTGTCGGCAACGTAGAGCCAGCCCCAGGGTCGGCCCTCCGAAGCCAGCGGCACGGCAAGGAAGGATCGCACCGGAGGATGTGCGGCCGGCAGCCCGAGGCGCGTCGAATCGCCGGCCCGCACCTCGGTGCGCAACACGAGCCCGTCGCGCAACAGCTCGGCGAGCAAGCCTCGGCTTGGCGCAAAAGCGGCCGCATTCAGTGTCGACGGCAAACCGCAGGCGGCGAAGGCAGCCGCAACCTCGTCGCGTTCGTGGATCGCGGCCGCTGCCGCATAACGCGCCATGCACAGGCCCTGCGCCGAGCAGCACGCACGCTGCAGCAGGCCGTTCAGGTCAGACTCCGCGCCCAGCTGCAGATCGAACTCGATGCAGCGCGCGAGCACGGTGGCCGCGGCTTGAGGTCTCATGGCGAGAAAGAACGGCCGCAGGCATCGTCGCGGGGCGAACCGGCTGTCCAGACCAGCTGCTTGCCACGACTTACCTGCGGCCGCCTTTGCCTCAAAACACTCAACATGCGTTGCGCCATTCCGGCAGGCGCGGGGAAGCGGGCGGCGAGGCCGTTTCGACGCGGTTGCGGCCCTTGACCTTGGCCAGGTGCAGCGCGGCGTCGGCCGCCTGCAGGAGCTCCTCGGCGCTGTCGCCGTGCTCGGGATAGACGGCCACGCCGAACGACAGGCTCGGGCAGGCGATGCATTGCCCCTCGTGCAGCACGCGCAGCTGCTGCAGCCCGAGCGACAGCGTTTCGGCGCGCTCGGTGGCCGCCTCCAGGCAGGCACCGGGCATCAGCAGCATGAACTGCTCGCCGTCGTAGCGGCACACCACGTCTTCGCCGCGCACGGCATGCCCGAGGCAGCTGCCCAGCGAGCGCAGCAGCGCATCGCCGGCGGCCCGACTCAGGCCTTCGTTGACCTGCGCGAAGTGATCGATGTCGCCCACCAGCACCGCCAGCGAATGTTCGCCGCGCCGCGCGCGCAGCAGCTCGCGGCGCAGCGCGTCGATGCCGAAGCCGCGGTTGTACAGGCCCGTCAGCGCATCGCGCAGCGGGTCTTCGTAGGGCAGCTGGCGCGCCTGGCGCAGAGCATCCTCGAGTTCCTTGACGCGTGCATGCAGCTTGCGATTGGCCTGCCGCATCTGTTCGCGCACTTCGTTCGACGGCGGGTACCTGTCCCAGTCGGCGGCCGGCCGCGGATGCGCGAGCGCGTCGCGCACCGCATCGACCAGCGGCTCGCGCTGTACCGGTTTGCCGATGAAATGCGACACGCCGCAGGAATCGGCGAGCTGGCGCGCCTCGGCTTCGAGAAAGCCGGTGCTGGATACCACCACGCGGGTATGCGCCAGCGCCGGTTCGGCGGCGATGCGCCACGCGAGCTCGAAGCCATCGATGCCCGGCAGCACCACGTCGGTGAGCAGCAGATCGGGCTGGATATCTTTCAACAGCACCCACGCCTCGTCGCCGCGTCCCGCCTGCACCACCCGATACCCGGCTTCGCCCAAGAGGGCGACCATGTGTTCGCGGTGGGCGGCGTGGTCGGCGGCGACGAGAATCGTGGACATTGCGGTTCCCTGAGCAATTCCGGTCTTCGCGCCAACTTGTACTGTGGCGTCGGACCGTGGGGCGAATCTTCGGGGCCGGCGCGAGTGCACGCCATCAGGGGCCACCGAAACGCGGCTGCGAAATGCCTGAGGCAGGTCTCAGGGAAACCCTTCGATACCTCAGGGCGGGCTCAGGGGAAACCGGAGATTCAGCGGTTGTCGGACACCAGACCCACGCGCACGGCCAGGCGAACGAGCCCGGGTACGTCGTGGATGTCCAGCCGGTCCATCAGCTGCGCGCGGTGCGTCTCCACCGTCTTCACGCTCACTGTCAGGCGGTAGGCGATCTCCTTGGTGCCATGGCCCTCGGCAATCAGCTGCAGGATCTGCCGCTGGCGCGGCGTCAACATGGCCAGTGGGTTGCTGCTCGGCTCCTGGTGCGCCACGTAGCCGGCGACCACGTTGTTGGCCACCGCCGGGCTGACGTAGGTCTCGCCGCGCAGCGCCGAGCGCACGGCCAGCTCCAGTTCCTCGGTGGTCGAGCCCTTGAGCAGATAGCCCTTGGCGCCGGCGCGAAAGGCCTGGTAGACGAACTCCGGCTCCTCGTGCATCGAGAGGATCACCACGCGCAGGTCCGGCAGCTCCTGCAGCGCGCGTGCCGTCACTTCCAGGCCGCTCGGGCCGGGCATTTCGATGTCCAGCAGTGCCAGCTCAGGCCGCAGCTTCTGGATCAATTGCAGGGCTTCCTGGCCGGTGTCGGCCTCGCCGACGACCTCGATGTCGTGCAGGCCTTCGAGCAGCAGGCGCAAGCCCGCGCGCACGATGTCGTGGTCGTCGGCCAGCACGGCCCTCGTAGCGCCCATGGCACCAACCTCCCTTGGCCGGTTACGGGATGAGTCGTTTGTTCCCGTTCAGCCACTATAGCCGCCGCGGGGGCTGCCGGCGGCGCATCGCTGCCTGTGGCGCCAGCGCATCACGCGGCCGCGGCCGGGAAGCGCAGCGTGATGCCGAAGCCGCGGCCGTCGATGCCGTCTCCCACCTCGATGTGTGCACCATGAAAGCGCACGATGCGATGCACCAGCGACACCCCGATGCCGCTGCCCGGCGCGCCATTGCCGGCCACGCGGTAGAAGCGATCGAAGATGCGCGAGCGCTCCTCTCGCGGCACGCCGGGGCCGTTGTCGGCCACGCGCAGCAGCGGCACGCAGGCTTGGGCGCCCTCGCCGGCCGGCGCGCATTGCACGACGATGCGCCCGCCGTCGGGCGTGTAACGCACCGCGTTGTCGATCAGGTTGCGGATCAGGATGCCGAGCGCATCGATGTGCCCGTCGATCGGGCACGGCTGCGCCTGCAGAACCAGTTGCAGGCGTTTGGACGCGGCCGCGGCCTCGAAGTCGCGCAGCACCAGCATCACGAGTTCGCTCAGGTCGACCGGCGTGCGCGGCTCGCCGGGGCGCCAGGCCTCCAGCCGCGCGAGATTGAGCATCTGCTCCGACAGCCGCGCGCTGCGCTCGGCCACCGCCTTCAGGCGCAATAGGGCCGAACGCTGCGCCGAGGTATCGGGCGCCGCCAGCGCCATCTGCGCCTGGTTCAGCAGCGCGGCGAGCGGCGTGCGCAGCTCGTGCGCCGCATCGGCGATGAAGCGGCGCTCGGCCTGCAGCGCGGCCTCGAGCTGGGCGAGCAGCCGGTTCATTGCATCGACCAGCGGCGCCACCTCGGCCGGCAGGCGCTCGGTGGGCAGCGGCTGCATGTCCAGGCCGTTGCGCTTGAGGATGCTGTCGCGCAGCTCCGTCACCGGCTTCAGTGACCAGCAGACGATCAGCCCGATGGTGCCGGCCAGCAGCAGGAACAGCAGCAGCGCGGTGACGAGGCTCAGGCGCGTCCATTGCGCGAGCTCGGCATGCAGCACCGCGTAACGCTTGCCGATCTGCACCTGCACCTCGCCGGTGCTGTCGGTGATCGCATAGACACGCCACGGCTCGCCGTTGACCATGGCATCGGCGCATCCGTCGGTGAAGTCCGCCCGCAGCGCCTGGCTCGGTGCACCCGGCGAATGCAGCGCGTTGCGGCTCTTGTGCACCCACACCTGATAGCTCGCCATGTCGCCCTTGAACGATTCCGACGGCGGCAGCTTCAGCGTTCGCGAGCCCATCGTCGCGCTGTCGAAGTCGCGCGGCAGCGACAACAGGATCTCCTTGCCGGTCTCGGTGAGCGCGGCATCCCACGCGCCGCTGCGGTCGCTGGTGCGCTGCACGACCTGGAAACCCAGCCACACCAGCCAGAACAGCGAGCACACCAGCATCAGCCCGACGATCAGGCGGCGCTTGAGCGAGCGGGTGATCACGGCAAGCCTCTCGTGTTCATGCCACCGGCTCCCCGATGCGATAGCCGAAGCCGTGCACGGTGGCGATCAGCTCGTTGCCGAGCTTGCGGCGCAGCTGGTGGATGTAGACGGCGATCGTGTTGCTCTCGATCGTGCCGTCACCGCCGTATACCGAATCCTCCAACTGCGCGCGCGTGACGACCCAGCCGCGGCGCTCCATCAGCGCCAGCAAGGTGCGGTATTCATGGATGCTGAGCGGCACATCGCGCCCATCGAGCGTGACGCGGCGGCGCGCCGGGTCGAGGCACAGCGCCTCGTGCTGCAGCACCGCCGACACGCGGCCCTGGCTGCGTCGCAGCACCGCGCGCAGCCGCGCGTAGAGCTCATCGAGCGGGAAGGGCTTGACGAGGTAGTCGTCGGCGCCGGCGTCCAGCCCGTGCACCGGCGTCGCATCGTAGCGGCCGCGCATCGCCCGCAGCACATCGAGCCCCGAGCCGCGCGGCAGCCCCAGGTCGAGCAGCACCGCGCCGTAGCCGTGATCCAACAGCGCCAGCCTGGCGGCCGACACATCGCCGGCGCGGTCCACCGCCCAGCCCTGCTGGCGCAGGCCGCCTTCCACCGCTTCGGCGAGCATCGCGTCGTCTTCGACCAGGAGGATATGCATGGGGCGCAAGGATGGCGCAGTGCCTTTAAAACGATCTTAAACGCCGCACTGCAGCATGCGCTCTGTTTGCATCGACTGTCGCCGCCGGGCCGCCCCCAGGCGACGACGCCCCCTCGGGGGGCCGACGCCGCAGGCGTCTTGGGGGCCAACATGGAGAACGCGATGTCTGCCTCGTCCCCCGAAGAACTCCTCGCGCAAATGGATGCGCTGATGCCGTGGCACATGCTGGCTGCCCTCACCGAGGGCCACGACGACAGCGGCCGGCTCACCGCGATGGCGCGACTGCTTCGCCTGCACATCGTGCAGCAGGTGCATGGTTTGAGCGACGGCGCACTCGACGCGGCGCTGCGCGAATCCCCCACGCTGCGCCGCTTTGCCGGCATCGACGAGGCGCTCAGCGCTGTGCCCGATGCGAGCGCGCGCGCCGAGTTCCGTGCGTTGGTGCAGGCCGAGCCGCTGGCGCTGGGCGCGTTGTCGCGCTACGTGGAGCCGCCGCCAAAGCCGCAGCCCCCCGCGCCCAGGAAGCCGCGCAGCGACAGCGCGGCGGCGCGCAAGAGCTACGTCTGGCGCTTCGCCTGAGGCGTATCCCCTACGTACAAGCCGCAGCGACAAGCCGCGAGCCGGCGTGCCACGATGCCCGCCTCTCGCCACTCCTGTCGCTCCGATGAACGTCCTGCGTTCGCTGCGGCTCGCCGCGCTGCCGCTCCTCGCCGCCGCGGCCCACGCCACCCCACCCGACGCGCCCTGCCCCGCCACGCTGCCCCGCGGCGCGCACTGCCATCTGCTGCAGGACGCCGAAGGCGCCTGGGTCTGGGTCGCGTTGCCCGCCGGCTGGACGCATGACGACGGCGTGCTCGTCGTCCATGCGCACGGCGGCCCGACGCTCGGCCCACCGGCGCCAAAGCGCGGCGAAGAGGACTTGCAGCGCTGGGCGGTGATGGTCAAGGCCGGCTATGCCTGGGTCGGCTCCACTTATCGCCGCGGCGGCTATGGCGTGCGCAGCGCCGCCGAGGACACCGAGCGTGCCCGCGCGCTGTTCATCGAGCACTTCGGCGCGCCGCGCCACACCGTGCTGCACGGCCAGTCCTGGGGCGGCAACGTCGCGGCAAAGGCCGCCGAGCTGTTCCCGCGCAGCTGGGACGGCGTGCTGCTCACGAGCGGCGTGCTCGGCGGCGGCACGCGCTCCTACGATGCGCGGCTGGACCTGCGCGTGGTCTACCAGTACGTGTGCAAGAACCACCCGTTGCCCGACGAGCCGCAGTACCCGCTGTGGCAGGGCCTGCCGAGCGGCTCGCCACTGACGCGGGCCGAGCTGGCGCGGCGCGTCGATGCCTGCACCGGCGTGCGGCAGCCGGCCGAGGCTCGCAGTGCGCGGCAGCGCGCGAACCTGGCCGTGATCCTCGCCGCGGTGAAGATTCCCGAGCGCTCGCTGATCGCGCATCTCGACTGGGCCACCTGGTTGTTCCAGGATCTCGTGCAAGAGCGCCTCGGCGGCCGCAACCCCTTCGGCAACGACGGCGCTCACTACAGCGGCCCGGAAGAGGCGGCGCTGAATGCCGGCGTGCTGCGCTATCGCGCCGACCCGCAGGCCGTGGCTCAGCTCGCCGAGGACAGCGACCTGGGCGGCCGCGTCACGCTGCCGACGTTGACGCTGCATGCCGTCGACGACCCGACCGCCATCGTGGAGCTGGAGTCGGTGTACCGCGAGACGCGCGAGCGCGCCGGCACCGCCGACCGGCTGGTGCAGGTGTTCAGCGATGAGCATGAGCACAGCTATCTGAGCGACCCGCAGTACCCGGCGCTGATGAGCGCACTGCTCGCGTGGATCGAGCGCGACGCGAAGCCCACGCCGCAGCGCGTGGCGGAACTGTGCCGCGGCTACGAGGCCGCCTACGGCAAGGCCTGCAAGCTGCTGCCGGACTACCGGCCGGCACCGCTGTCAGCGCGCGTGCCGCCGCGCGATCACTGAGGCAGCGCCGCCGCGCGCGCACGCCGGCGCGCCGCCTTCCAGCCGCCGAAGATCGCCAGCAGCCCCGGGATGACGATCATCGCCCAGATGATCTTCTCGAAGTTGTTCTTGATGATCGGCAGGTCGCCGAACAGATAACCGGCCACCGTCAGCCCGATCACCCACAGGCTGCCGCCGAGCACGTCATAGAACATGAACTTGCCGCGCGACATCTCGGCCACGCCGGCGACGAAGGGCGCGAAGGTGCGCACGAAGGGCATGAAGCGCGCGATGACCAGCGTGATGCCACCGTACTTCTCGTAGAAGGCATGCGCCTCCTCGAAGGCATGCTTGTTGAAGATGCGCGAGTGCTCCCAGTCGAACACGCGCGGCCCGACGATGCGCCCGATCGTGTAGTTGGTCTGGTTGCCGAGGATGGCCGCGGCCAGCAGCACGACGATGCCGGTGGCGAGATCCATGATGCCGGCGCCGCTCAAGGCGCCGACCATGAACAGCAGCGAGTCGCCGGGCAGCAGCGGCATCACCACCACGCCGGTCTCGGTGAACACGATGAGGAACAGCAGCGCATAGACCCACACGCCGTAGTGCACGACGAAATCGGCGAGGTGGCGATCGACGTGCAGGACGAAGTCGAGGAACAGGTTCAGCAAGTCCATGGGAGGCCATTATGAAGTGCCGCCTCCTACAATTCCTGTAATGAATGCCGTGCTCACCGCGCCCCCGCGCCGCCCGATCCGCGAACTGCCTGACGAACTGATCAGTCAGATCGCAGCCGGCGAGGTCGTCGAGCGCCCCGCGTCGGTCGTGCGTGAGCTGGTGGACAACGCGCTCGACGCCGGCGCAACGAGCGTCACGCTGCGTCTTTCTGCCGGCGGCGTGCGCGGCATCGTCGTCGAGGATGACGGCGCCGGCATCCCGGCCGCCGAGTTGCCGCTGGCGCTCAAGCGCCACGCGACGAGCAAGATTGCGTCGCTGCACGAGTTGGCGTGGCCGAGATGGTGATCACCAGCCGCACCGCCGATGCCGCGCATGCGCAACGGCTCGATGCGCGCTCCGGCGAGCTCAGCCCCGCGGCGCGGGCTGTGGGCACCAGCGTCGAAGTGCGCGAGCTGTTCTTCAGCACGCCGGCGCGGCGCAAGTTCCTGAAGACCGATGCCACCGAGCTCGCGCATGCGCTCGATGCGGTGCGCCGCCATGCGCTGGCGCGGCCCGATGTGAGCTTCGCGGTGTGGCACGAAGGCAAGCTGATCGAGCAGTGGCGGGCCGCATCGCCCGAAGCGCGGCTGAAGCAGGCGATGGGCGACGAGTTCATCGCGCAAAGCCGCGCGCTCGATGCGAGCTACGGGCCACTCAAGGTGCACGGCCTAGCCGGCCTGCCCGATGCGGCACGCGCACGCGCCGACCAGCAGTACGTCTACGTCAACGGCCGCTATGTGCGCGACCGGCTGATCGCCCACGGCGTGCGTTCGGCCTACGACGATGTGCTGCACGGCCAGCGCCAGCCGGTGTACGTGCTGTTCATCGACATCGCGCCCGATCGCGTCGACGTCAACGTGCACCCGACGAAGATCGAGGTCCGCTTCCGCGACTCGCGCGAGGTGCACCAGGCGGTGCATCGCGCGGTCGAGCAGGCGCTGGCCATCCCGCGCGCGACGGTGGCCGTGAGCGAGAGCGCGCCCACCATCGCGCCGCGCAACTGGGTGCCGCCGCCGCAGCAGCAGGCGTCGCTGGGCCTGCGCGATGCGAGCATGCTGTTCGCGCAAGAGCCACCCGCCCCCTGGCGAACGGCCGTCGCGAACGCGGCTCCGCTGCAAGCTCTGACGTCGGCTCCCACCGCGCCCGGCGACGACGCGTGGCCGCTCGGCCGCGCGATCGCGCAGCTCGGCGGCGTCTACATCCTGGCCGAGAATGCGCAGGGCCTGATCATCGTCGACATGCATGCGGCGCACGAGCGCATCGTCTACGAGCGGCTGAAGACCTCGCACGATGGCGCCGCCGCGATGGCCGCGCAGCCCTTGCTGATCCCCGCCACCTTCGCCGCGACGCCGGCCGAAGTGGCCACCGCCGAGGCCCAGCGCGACGCGCTGCTGCAGCTGGGGCTCGATGTCGCGCCGCTGGCGCCCGGCGTGCTGGCCGTGCGCTCGCGCCCCGCCGCACTGCCCGATGCCGACCCGGTGGAACTCGCCCGCTCGGTGCTCGCGGAGCTGTCGCAGGTGCGCGCCAACCGCCAGCTCACGCTGGATGAGATGAACGCGCTGCTGCGCGACATGGAATGCACCGAGCGCTCCGACCAGTGCAACCATGGTCGGCCCACGTGGCGGCAACTCACACTCAAGGAACTGGATTCGCTGTTTCTTCGAGGCCGTTAATCAAGCGCGTGCGGCCGGCCGCACCGCCCAGCGGCGGATTGCGGCGGCCAGGCCTTCGATCGAGCACGGCTTGGACATGTGGTCGTCCATGCCTGCGACGCGGCTCAGCGACGGGCTCTCGCTCGCCGCGTAGGCCGTCAGCGCGACGATCGGCACATGACCCGCGCCGCTGGCCTGCTCGCGCTGGCGCACGCGCCGCGTGACTTCGTAGCCGTCGATGCCCGGCATCATGCAATCCATGAACACCATGTCGTAGTGCTCGCTGGCCAGCCGCTGCAGCGCCTGCTCGCCGCCGCCGGCCACGTCGCAGCGGCAACCCAGCTGCGCGAGCTGCGCCTGGATCACCAGCGCGTTGACTTCGTTGTCCTCGACCAGCAGCACGCGCACGCCGGCACCACCGCGCGCGGCGAGATCCGGCGTGCTGGTCGCCGGCGTCAAAGGCACCGCCTCGGCCGGCGGTAGCGGCAGCTCGATCCAGAACAGCGAGCCGCCTTCGGCCGGCGCATCGACGCCGATGCGCCCGCCCATCAGCTCGCACAGGCGCTGCGAGATCGCGAGCCCGAGCCCGGCACCGCCGAAGTGGCGCGCGGGCGAGGCGTTGGCCTGCACGAAGGGCAGGAACAGCTGCTCGCGCAGTGCGGTCGAGATGCCAATGCCGGTATCACGCACGGTGAAGCGCAGCCCGGGACCTTGACCGGCCACCGCGTCCAGCGGCTGCACGCCCAGGCGTACACCACCGCGCGGCGTGAACTTCAGCGCATTGCTCAGCAGGTTGATCAGCACCTGGCGCACCCGGCCGACATCGCCCGAGACCCAGTGCGGCGCGGTGCTGCCCTCCTCGATCTCGAGTGCAAGCCCCGAGGCCTGCGCCTGCGCGCGGAAAAGGTCGACCACCTCGCCGAGCAGGCGGCCGACGTCGAACGGCGCGCGCACGATGCGCGCGGCGCCGGACTCGATGCGCGCGAAATCGAGGATCTCGTCGATGATCTCCAGCAGCGCGCGGCCGGAGCGGCCGAGCGTATCGACGAGCCCACGCTGCTCGTCGGACAGCGGCGTCAGCGTCAGCATCTCGGCGGTGCCGAGCACACCCGTCAGCGGCGTGCGCAGCTCATGGCTCATCGTCGCGAGAAATTCTGTCTTCGCGCGGTTCGCCGATTCGGCCTGGCGACGCAGCACTTCGGTGTGGCGCATGTCGGCCTCGCGACGGCGGAGCACCTGCACCAGCACGGCAAAGGCGAGCAGGATGGCCAGCGCGCTGAGCGACGCGACCACGCCGATGGACCACGCCGCGCGCCGCCAATCGGCCAGGTAGGCATCGCTCTTCTGCGCCACGGCCACGACGAGAGGCAGCGATGGCACCGCGCGCGGCCACCATGCGCGGTGCCGCGTCCTGCGGATCGAGCCCGCGCGGCGATGCCAGCTCCAGGCTGCCCTGCGTCAGCTTGCGCTGCGTGATGATCTGCCACATGCCGCCGCTGACGGCACGGCGGCCGAGCAGTTCGCTGCGGTCCGGTGCCGTGGCCAGCAGCGTGAGATCGTCGCGGTACAGGCGCAGGTCGGCGCTGGTGCCGAGCGCGAGTGCCTCGTAGAACTGCGCGAAGTACTCGCTCGTCAGGCCGACGACGATGAGGCCGAGAAAGCGTCCGCCGGGCGCATCGATGCGCCGGCCGATGTAGAAGGTCCACTTGCCGTTGGTGCGGTTGCGCACCGGCGCGCTCACCCACGCGCCGGGCGGCGGCGCGGGATCGGAGTACACGGCGAAGTACTCGCGGTCCATCACGTTGATGGGCTTGGGCGGATAGACGCGCGAGTAGTTGACGACGTTGCCGCGGTCATCCGCGATCGCGGCCACCTCGACCGCCGGCGCACCGGCCACGCCCGCGCGCAGCATGCGGTGGAAACTCTCGTTCCCGAGGCGCACGCGCAGCGCATCGGCGTCGGCGATGCGCTCGTCGGCCACCGATTGCGCGATGCCATCGAGCACCAGCGTCGCCGAGGCCAGCGTCTGCGCGGCGTGGCTGGACAGTGCCAGCGTCACGTGGTTGAGCTGCGCGCCCGCGGCCTCGGTGGCGCTCTGGCGCAGCTTCCACACTGCCAGCGCGGACACCCCGAGTGCGCCCAGCACCATCGCCAGCCCCAGGCCCGCCGCCCATCGGCTGATCGACCTCGGACGCATGAAAGGAGCGATGCCCATGCTGCACTCCATGGGGGTTGCGGACGATGATAGACCGCGAGCGGGGCCAACATCCATGCTCCAATGCCGGTTGACCATGGCCACGCTGAAATTGAAGAAGTCCCCCGGTGCGCCGGCGCCGCACAAACCGCTGCGACCCGGCGCGCCGCGACCGCGCCCGACGCTGGCGCAGGCGCAGGCAGAACGTGCGGCGCACGCAGCGACGCGGCCTGCGCAACATCCCGCGAACCCACCGGCGGCGGGCGCCGCCGCCGAGCCGCGCGAAGGCGAGCGGCTGTCCAAGCGCATGGCGGCATTGGGTCTCGCCTCCCGCCGCGAAGCCGACGAATGGATCGAGGCCGGCTGGGTGAAGGTGAACGGCAAGCTGGCGGTGCTCGGCCAGCGCGTGCTGCCCGACGCCCACATCGACATCGATCCGGCGGCCCGTCACGAGCAGGCGCAGCGCGTCACCGTGCTGCTGCACAAGCCGATCGGCTACGTCTCGGGCCAGGCCGAAGATGGCTACCAGCCCGCGTCGGTGCTCGTCACGGCAGCGACCCACTGGAGCGGCGACCATTCCAGCCAACGCTTCCATCCCGGCCACGCGCGCGGCCTGGCGCCCGCCGGGCGGCTGGACATCGACTCCACCGGCCTGCTGGTGCTGACGCAGGATGGCCGCGTCGCCAAACTGCTGATCGGTGACGACAGCCGGGTCGAGAAGGAATACCTGGTGCGCGTGCAGTACCTGCGGCCGGGCCCCTTCCCCGAGCAAGACTTAAGGCGCCTGAACCACGGCCTGGAGCTCGACGGCAAGCCGCTGAAACCGGCCAAGGTGAGCTGGCAGAACGAGGAGCAGTTGCGCTTCGTGCTGCGTGAAGGCCGCAAGCGGCAGATCCGCCGCATGTGCGAGCTGGTGGGCTTGAAGGTGCTCGCACTCAAGCGCGTGCGCATCGGCAGCGTGGTGCTGGGCGCACTGCCGCCGGGGCAATGGCGCTATCTGCGCGCCGACGAAAAGTTCATCTGATCATCTCGGCCAGCGTGGCCTGCGCCGCATCGAGCCAGCGCGGCTCGGCCGCTTGTGCACGCGCCACCGCGCGCTCGGCCGCGGCGCGTGCGCCGCGCACATCGCCGAGCCGCTTGCGCGACTGCGCCAGGTTGTTCCACGCGGCCGCACTGTCGTGCAGCGTGGCGGCGCGCTCGAAGGCCTGCGCCGCGCCCGGCACATCGCCGGCGGCGTAGCGCGTGTTGCCCAGACCGAGCAGCGACACCAGCCGGTCGGGCCAGCGATCGAGCAGCGATTGCCAGACCTTCGCGCCTTCGGCCGGTGCGCCGACGCGCTCGAAGCCGAGCGCGGCCTGGGTCGCATCGTCCTCGCTCGCACTGCGCGGCAGCTCGCCGGGCCGTGTGACGACAAAGGCCCAGTGGCCGGCGCGCGCCCAGGTGTGCTCGAAGGTGCGCAGGATCATCGCCGCGCGTTCGGTGGTGCCGCTGCGCAGGATGACTTCGCGTTCGTCGAGGTCGTGGCCGACCAGCACCGCGTAGTGCCAGCGCGGCGCGATGCTCAGCCCGAGGTTCAGCAGCACCACCGGCGGTCGGCCGTCGACCGCCTCGCGCAGCAGCGCCTCCAGCGTGCCGGGCAGGCGCACGGCGAGCGCACCCTGACGGCGTGCGCCGCTGAGCATCTCCACCTGCAAGGTGCCTTCGCGCGCCGGCAGGAACACGCTCTCGCCCAGCGCCTCGGGGTCCGCCTGGAAGCCGGCCTGCGCCAGCACGGTGGCCAGCGCCGCCGGCCCGCAGTGATACGGCGTCTGCGGGAAGAACGGCACCTCGCGCCGCTCCGCGTGGCGCGGCAGATCGGCCGGCGGTGCGGCATTCAGGGCCGCCGTCTGCGGCGGCACGAAGGGAGCGCAGCCCGACAGCGCAGCGGCCGCGGGCAGCGCAAGCAGCGATCGACGCCTCAACGAATCGAACGCGTGAACGGGAAGATCTTCGTGAAGCCGAGGATGTCGGTGATCAGCAGCAGCACGAAGATGAAGATGATGGTGCCAAGCACGTCGCTGGCGCCGGCCGGGGCCTGGTCGATCTGGTTGGCCACGTGCGCGGCTTCCTCGTCGGTCAGTGCGGCGACGCGGGCGCGCGCCTGGTCGACGCTGATGCCACGCTGCTGCAGCGCAGTCTGCACATCGGCCCGGTCGAGCGTGGCGTTCAGTCGCTCGTGGCCGGAGCCCACCGGAGCCTGCGCCGCGGCGACCTGTTCCGTGGGGATCAAGGCCGCCTGCGCGCTGGTCAGCAGGCCGGCATAACTCACGGACGTGGCAACCACGACGGCAATGGTGCGCATGAAACGATTCATCAGGCTCTCCTTGTTGTTGAGCGACCCCAACTGGCCGCCCCCGAAATCGTAACCGTCGAAGCGCCTCAGGTGTGAGCGGGTGCAACCATCGCCCGTGCAAAAGCGAGGGCCGGCAGCGCCCTGTTACGCTCGATGGCATGAGTTCCGCACCCCGCGTGGTGGACGCGCCACGCAGCCCCCCTCGCACCGAGCTGCCCGCCCACCTTGCCGCGTTGTTCATCGCCCTGCTGCTCGGGCTGCAGCCGCTGACCACCGACCTCTACCTGCCCGCGCTGCCCACGCTGACGCGCCAGCTCGCCGCGCCGATGCACCTGGCGCAGATGACGATGGCCGCGCTGATGCTGAGCTTCGGCGTTGCGCAGCTGGTGTGGGGGCCGCTGGCCGACCGCTTCGGCCGCCGTCCGGTGCTGCTCATCGGCTTGTCGCTGTACCTGCTGGCCAGCGCCGGCGGCGTGCTGGCGCCGAATATCGAGACGCTGATCGTCGCGCGCGTCGTGCAAGGTGCCGCGATGGCCGCCGCGGTGGTCTGCGCCCGCGCGATGGTGCGCGACCTCTACGAGCCGCACGAGGGCGCGCATGTGATGTCGCGCGGGCTGTCGGGGCTGGGCATCATCGCCATCGCCAGCCCGACGCTCGGCGGCCTGGTGGCGCACTGGCTCGGCTGGCGCGGCGCGCTGGCGGTCGTGGCAATCGTCGGTGCGATCACCTTGTGGGCCGTGTGGCGCAAGCTGCCGGAGACGCTGGCGCAGCGCAACCCGCGCGCGACACAGCTGCGCGCACTGGCGCCCGCCTGGTGGCACATCTTGCGCAACCCCACCTTCTTCACCTGGACGGCGCTGATCGCCGCCACCTATGGCGGCCTCTTCACGCTGCTGTCGGCCTCGTCCTTCGTCTACATCGAGGTGCTGGGCCTGAACCCGAGCCTGTTCGGCGTGGTGCTCGGCTCGGCCTCGGTGTCCTATCTGATCGGCACCGTGGTGTGCCGCCGCTGGCTGCTGCGCTTCGGCATGGCCGGTGCAGTGGGCCGCGGCGCGCTGTTCACGCTGGCCGGCGGCGTCGTGATGGGCGGCTTCGCGCTGGCCGGCGTGCAGTCGCTGTGGGGGATGCTGATCGGGCATTGGCTGTTCTGCTTCGGCCACGGCATCCACCAGCCCTGCGGCCAGGCGGGCGCGATCGGCCCGTTCCCGCTGGCGGGCTTCGTGCTCGCCTTCGTCGCCTTCTTCGTCGGCCAGTGGCTCGGCGTGTCGCTCGACGGCACGGTGCGGCCGATGGCGCTGTGCCTGGGCTTCTGGGCGCTGGTGACCAGCGGCATCGCGTGGACGCTGGTGCAGCGGCACGCATTGCCGCGCGTTGCGACGGCATGAGCTTGCAATGGATCGGCCTCGCCGGGCCGACGGCCAGCGGCAAGACTGCAGCCGCTCTGGCCGTGGCCGAGGTGCTGCCGGTGGAGATCATCAGCGTCGATTCCGCGCTGGTCTACCGCGGCATGGACATCGGCACCGCCAAGCCCACGCGCGACGAGCGCTCGCGTGCGCCGCATCACCTGATCGACATCCTCGATCCCACCGAAGCGTACTCGGCGGCGCAATTCGTCGCCGATGCCCAACGGCTCATCGCCGACA
>VBDL01000174.1 GCA_005884255.1 Betaproteobacteria bacterium
CCGCGCCGCTGACCGCGATCACCGCGGCGGTGGTCGGCGTGATCCTCAATCTCGCGCTGTTCTTCGCCTACCACGTGCTGTGGCCGCAAGGCTTTGGCGGCCGTTTCGATGCGCTGTCGGCGCTGATCGCGCTGGCCGCCGGCGTCGCGCTGCTGCGCTTCAAGGCCGGCGTGATCCCGGTGCTCGCTGCATGCGCGGGCACCGGCCTGATCGTCCGGCTGCTGTCGTGAAAGGAGTCGAACCATGAAGTGGATCACCCGCGAACGCCCGAAGATCGACCGCATCGCCTGCCCGTGGCTGGTGGCGCGCTTCATCGACAAGCAGCCCGAGTTCCTCTTCGTGCCGCCGCGCGACGTGCTGCGCGTGGCCGAAGAGACGGGCGCGATCCCTTACGACATCCCCGGCGTGGAACTCACGCACGAGGGCGAGCGCTGCAGCTTCGATACCTTCCTGCGCAAGTACAGGCTCGAGGATGACGGCGCGCTGATGGACCTTGCGCTGATCGTGCGCGGTGCCGATACCGAGCGCCTCGACCTCACGCCGCAGTCGGCGGGGCTGTTCGCGATCTCGCTGGGCCTGTCGCTGAACTTCGCCGACGACCACGAGATGCTGCGCCACGGCCTGGTGATGTACGACGCGCTGTATGCCTGGTGCCAGCGCGGCCGCGGCGAGGCGCATCGCTGGCCGCCGAACATGGCTTGAGGCGGGGTTAGGCTTTCATCTGCAGCAACTGCCCGATGCGCTGCGCGGCCGCCAGCAGCTTGGGCAGGAACTGCTCGATCATCTGCGGCGCCGGCGTGCGGTTGGCCTGGCCGCTGATGTTCATCGCGGCGATCACGCGGCCGGAGCGGTCGCGGATCGGTGCGGCCAGCGACACCAGGCCTTCTTCCAGCTCCTGGTTCACCAGGCACCAGCCGCGCTGGCGCACCTGCGCGACGATTTCCTGCAGTGCCGACAGGTCGGTGACGGTGCGCGCGGTGAGCGCACGGCGCTCGGTGGCATTCAGCCGATCGCGCACCTCGTCGGCGGGCAAGTCCGCCAGCAGCACGCGGCCCATCGACGTGCAGTAGGCCGGCAGCCGGCTGCCGAGGCCCAGGTTGATGCTCATGATCTTGTGCGTCGGCACGCGCAGCACGTAGACGATGTCGCTGCCTTCGAGCACCGCGGCCGAGCACGACTCCTTCACATCGGCGACCAGCGCCTCCATCACCGGCTCGGCCAGGTTCCACAGCGGCAGCGACGACAGGTACGCGAAGCCGAGGTCGAGGATCTTCGGCGTCAGGCGAAACTGCCGCCCCTGCATCTCCACGTAGCCCAGGCCTTCCAGCGTGAGCAGGATGCGCCGGGCGCCCGCGCGCGTGAGGCCGGTGCGCTGCGCCACCTCCGACAGCGTCTGGCTCGGCGCCTCGGCGCTGAACGAGCGGATCACCGACAGCCCGCGCGCGAACGACTGCACATAGGTGTCGCCGGGGCGCGGAGAGCCGCTGGTCAAGGTGTCATTCATCGGCGCGATTATGTCCGCCGGGCCACGCTACCATGCGGCCCGCCT
Organism: Betaproteobacteria bacterium; assembly: GCA_005884255.1. Taxonomy (GTDB): domain Bacteria; phylum Pseudomonadota; class Gammaproteobacteria; order Burkholderiales; family Burkholderiaceae_C; genus VBDL01. The sequence goes on from VBDL01000174.1 coordinate 1,550, forward strand.
GCACGGTTTTCACAAGGAGCTTTTTGCCATGGCCATGGATGTCGTCGACTACGAGATCAAGGGCTCGGAAATGCAGTTCGTCGAGGTCGAGCTCGACCCCGGCGAGGCGGCCGTCGGCGAGGCCGGCAGCATGATGTACATGGACGGCGCCATCGAGATGGACACCGTGTTCGGCGACGGCTCCGCCGCGCAGAGCGGCCTGTTCGGCAAATTGCTGGGCGCCGGCAAGCGGCTGCTCACCGGCGAGTCTCTGTTCACCACCGTGTTCGTCAACCAGGGCTCGGCCAAGCAGCGCGTGGCCTTCGCCGCGCCCTATCCGGGCAAGATCCTGCCGATGAATCTGGCCCAGCTCGGCGGCACGCTGATCTGCCAGAAGGATGCCTTCCTCTGCGCCGCGCGCGGCGTGCAGCTCGGCATTGCCTTGCAACGCAAGCTCGGCACCGGCTTCTTCGGTGGCGAGGGCTTCATCATGCAGCGGCTCGACGGCGAAGGCCTGGCCTTCGTGCATGCCGGTGGCACGGTGGTCAAGCGCGAGCTGCAGCCGGGCCAGGTGCTGCTCGTCGACACCGGCTGCGTGGTCGCCTACACGCCCAACGTCAGCTTCGACATCCAGTACGTCGGCAAGATCAAGACGGCGCTGTTCGGCGGCGAAGGCCTGTTCTTCGCGAAGATGACCGGCCCGGGCACCGTGTGGCTGCAAAGTCTGCCGTTCTCGCGCCTGGCCTCGCGCGTGTTCGCCGCGGCGCCGCAGACCGGCGGCGGCGGGCGCGAGGAGGGCTCGATGCTCGGCGGCTTCGCCGCGGGCGGCCTGCTCGGCGGCTTGATCGGCGGCGACAACGACGAATGAGAGACACGATGGTGTCGGTGCTCGACGCCTTCTGGCGCGCGGTCGCTTATTGCTTGCACCCGCGCGTCATCGTGCTGTCGCTGCTGCCGCTGTTCATCGCTGCCGGCCTGACCTTCGCGCTCGGCTACTTCTTCTGGGAACCCGCGGTGGCCGGTGTGCGCGGCACGCTGGAGAGCTGGTCGCTGCTCAACGCCTTCATGCAGTGGCTCGATGCGATGGGCGCGGCGAACTTCCGCACGGTGCTCGCGCCGCTGATCGTCGTGGCCTTGTGCGTGCCGGTCGTGGTCGTGCTGTCGCTGCTGCTGGTGGCCACGATGATGACGCCATCGCTCACGCGCCTGGTCGCGCAACGGCGCTTCGCGCAACTGGAGCGCAAGCGCGGCGCCGGGCTGCGGGCGAGCGTCGCCTGGTCGCTCGGCTGCACGCTGCTCGCGCTGGCGGCGCTGCTCGTGAGCCTGCCGTTCTGGCTGGTGCCGCCGCTGGCCCTGGTGCTGCCGCCGCTGATCTGGGGCTGGCTGACCTACAAGGTGATCGTTTTCGACGTGCTCGCCGAGCATGCCGCGGCCGACGAGCGGCGCCGCATCGTGCACGAGCATCGCTGGCCGCTGCTGGGCATGGGGGTGGTCGCCGGCTACCTCGGCGCGGCGCCGGCGCTGCTGTGGGCGCTGAGCGCGGCCACGCTGATCTTCGCGCCGCTGTTGATCGTCGTCTCGGTGTGGCTGTACACGCTGGTGTTCGCCTTCTCGTCGCTGTGGTTCGCGCACTATGCGCTGGCCGCACTGCACCGCCTGCGCCAGCGCGCCGCTGAGGCCCCCGTCGATGTCATGATCGACGCTGCCACGCCATGAACTTCGGACTCATCATCGTCGGCGACGAGATCCTCTCGGGCAAGCGGCAGGACAAGCACCTGCCCAAGGTGATCGAGCTTCTCGCTGCACGCGGCCTGTCGCTCGCGTGGGCGCGCTATGTCGGCGACGATCGGCCGCGCATCACCGCCGCACTGCGCGAGGCCTTCGCCGGCGGCGACGTCGTCTTCTGCTGCGGCGGCATCGGCGCCACGCCGGACGACCACACGCGCCAGTGCGCGGCAGCCGCGCTCGGCGTGCCGCTCGTGCTGCACCCGCGCGCCAGGGAACTGATCCTCGAGCGCATGCGCGACGTCGCGCTGGAGCAGGGCTTGCCGTTCGAACCGGACAAGCCGGACAACGTGCACCGCCTGAACATGGGCGTGTTCCCGCAGGGCGCCGACATCGTGCCCAACCCATACAACAAGATTCCCGGCTTCACCGTGAGCACGGTGCACTTCGTGCCCGGCTTCCCGGTGATGGCGCACCCGATGATCGAATGGGCGCTGGACACGCTGTATGCCTCGCTGCATGGCCAGCACGCGCAGCGCGAGCGCTCGCTGATCGTGTTCGGCTCGATGGAGGCCACGCTGACGCCGCTGATGGAAGCCATCGAGCTCAAGCATGCCGGCGTGCGCGTGTTCAGCCTGCCGAGCGTCGACCATCCGCAATGGGGCCGGCACATCGAGCTCGGTGTGAAGGGTGCGCCGGCCGACGCCGACGCAGCCTATGCCGACCTGCGCGCCGGCCTCGAGCAAATCGGCGTCAAGACGGGCCCCGAGATGGTGCGTTGAATAGCCCATGATTGGTGCGAAATTGGGCACCAACTCAGTGCTGCCAAGGTGGCGGCCGGCCTCGCTGCATGCCCCGCCGTGACCCAGAGCTGGGCATGCTTTCTGCTACATTGGCGTGCGCCAAATTGGGGGCCTCTCGGCACCTGATGCCGCCCCTATCTCTCCCTTTTCCCCACTCACAAAGCGTTTGCAGCTAGGAGATTCCTGATGGCCAACAAGACCGTCGCCGATGTGATGCAGATCGTGAAGGACAGCGAGGTCAAGTTCGTCGACTTCCGCTTCACCGATACCCGCGGCAAAGAACAACACGTGACCGTGCCGCTGTCGCACTTCGACGAAGACAAGTTCACCGCGGGTCATGCGTTCGACGGTTCCTCGATTGCCGGCTGGAAGGGCATCGAAGCGTCCGACATGCTGCTGATGCCGGACCCGAACACCGCCAACATCGATCCGTTCTACGAAGAGCCGACGCTGATCCTCACCTGCGACGTGATCGAGCCGAGCGACGGCAAGCCCTACGAGCGCGATCCGCGCTCGCTGGCGCGCCGCGCCGAGGCGTACCTGAAGTCCTCCGGCGTCGGTGACGCGGCCTTCTTCGGCCCGGAGCCCGAGTTCTTCATCTTCGACCAGGTGCAGTGGGGCGTCGACATGTCGGGCTCCTACGTGAAGATCGGTTCCGAAGAGGCGTCGTGGAGCACGGGTGCCACCATCGAAGGCGGCAACATGGGCCACCGCCCGGCCGTCAAGGGCGGCTACTTCCCGGTGCCCCCGGTCGACAGCTTCCAGGACATGCGCTCGGAGATGTGCCTGATCCTCGAATCGCTGGGCATCCCGGTCGAAGTGCATCACCACGAGGTGGCCGGTGCCGGCCAGCAGGAGCTGGGCACGAAGTTCAGCACGCTGGTGCAGCGCGCTGACTGGCTGCAGCTGCAGAAGTACGTGATCCACAACGTCGCGCACGCCTACGGCAAGACCGCGACCTTCATGCCCAAGCCCGTCGTCGGCGACAACGGCTCCGGCATGCACGTGCACCAGTCGGTGTGGAAGGACGGCAAGAACCTGTTCGCCGGCGACGGCTATGCGGGCCTGTCGGAGTTCGCGCTGTACTACATCGGCGGCATCATCAAGCACGCCCGCGCGCTGAACGCGATCACCAACCCCGGCACCAACAGCTACAAGCGCCTGGTGCCCGGCTTCGAAGCGCCGGTCAAGCTGGCCTACAGCGCGCGCAACCGCTCGGCCTCGATCCGCATTCCGTACGTGGCCAACCCGAAGGGCCGCCGCATCGAAGTGCGCTTCCCGGATCCGCAATCCAACCCGTACCTGGCCTTCGCGGCGATGCTGATGGCCGGCCTCGATGGCGTGGAGAACAAGATCCACCCGGGCGAGGCCGCCAGCAAGGACCTGTACCACCTGCCGCCGGAAGAGGACGCGAAGATCCCGACCGTCTGCCACAGCCTGGATCAGGCGCTGGATTGCCTCGACGGCGACCGCGAGTTCCTGACCAAGGGCGGCGTGTTCACCAATGCCTTCATCGATGCCTACATCGAGCTGAAGATGCAGGAAGTGACGCGCTTCCGCATGACGACTCACCCGCTCGAGTTCGACATGT
>VBDL01000184.1 GCA_005884255.1 Betaproteobacteria bacterium
CAGTCGCTCAGCCACGGCGCAGCTCCTCGGCCTTGAGCCGCAGACCGAAGGGCTCGGGCCTGAACAGCGCGGCGTCCATCAGCCTCAGATCCGGCGCCACGCGCAACGGGATCTCGGCCTGGTCGAGCACGTCGCGCTGCAGGTCGATGCCGGGCGCGATCTCGCGCAGCACGAGCGCGTCGGCCTCGAGGTCGATCACGCAGCGCTCGGTGACGTAGCTGACGCGCTGCCCGCGTTCGCGACCGATGCGCCCGCTGAAGGTGATGTGCTCGGCCGCGTTGACGAACTTGCGCGTGCGCCCTTCCTTGAGGATCTTC
>VBDL01000185.1 GCA_005884255.1 Betaproteobacteria bacterium
CGAAGCCGAGCAGCGGCATGCCGCCGACGGCGCCCTGCTCGATGGCCCAGGTGACCTCGCCGTGCAGGCCCTCTTCGAGCAGGACGCGCGGCACGTTCGCCGAGATGCCGAAGCCGAGGTTCACCGCCGAGCCGTGGGCGAGCTCCATCGCCGCGCGCCGGGCGATCACCTTCTCCGGCCCCCAGGCCTGGAACTCGAAGGTGGCCAGCGGCTGCTGGATCTCGCCGCTGATCGCCGGGTCGTAGTCGGTGTGCGTCGTCTGCATCTGCGACGGGTCGACGACGATGTAGTCCACCAGGTTGCCCGGCACATGCACGTCGTGCGGGCGCAGGCTGCCTTCGCGCACGATGCGCTTCACCTGCGCGATGACCACGCCACCGTTGTTGCGCGCGGCCATCGCCTGGTCCAACCCGCCCAGCAGCGCACCCTCGTGTTCGTAGGTCAGGTTGCCTCGCTCGTCGGCCGTGGTCGCGCGAATGATGGCTACCTGCGGAACGATGGCGGGGAAGTACAGCCACTCCTGCCCGTCGAAGCGCTCCTTGCGCACGACCGGCCGCTCGGCAGCCGCCTCGTTCATCGCGCAGCCCTGCAGATCGGGGTCGACGAAGGTGCCCAAGCCCACCTTGGTCAGCACGCCGGGCCGCCGCGCCGCCGCGTCACGGTGCATGTCGTAGAGGATGCCGCTCGGCAGGTTGTAGGCGGCGAGCTGGTTGTCGACGATCATCCGCCAGATCGCCGGCATCGGCAGCGACGACGGACCGCTCGGATAGGAGCCTGCCAGCACGCGCGTCAACAAGCCGGGCTTGGCGATGTGGTCGATGCCCTTGATGCCGTACATGTCGCCGGCGGCGATCGGGTGCAGCGTCGTCAGGCCACGCGGCGCGCCCTCGTTCGCGAAGCGCTCGCCGATCGCCTGCAGGACCTTGTCCGGGCAGCCCAGCCCGCTGGAGGCGCTGACGCTGACGACGTCGCCGTCGCGAATGAGAGCGGCCAGCCTCAGAGCTCGAGTTCGGGGATGCGCACCAGCGCGCCGAGGCGGCAGGCCTCGGCCACGGCGAGTGCAGCGGCCAGCGAGCGGATGCCGTCCAACCCGGTGGCCGCCGGCTCGCCCTGGCCCTTCAGCGCGGCACAGAAGGCCGCCACGCCGCGCACGTAGAGCCCTTCGTGCTGCACGGGGACGGCGGTCTCGCCGGACTCATTGCGCAGCAGCACCTCTCCGATCGGTTGCTGGCTCATCACGTTGCGGCCGACGATCGAGCCGGCATCGCCGTGGATCTCGATGCCGTGCCCCGCGTACTTCGACGTGAAGGCGTCGTGCAGCTGGGCGAGCACGCCGTTGTCGAAACGCAGCACCGACATGGCGCCGTCCTCGAGCCCCTGCTTGGCCATGAATGCCGATTGGCTCATGCCGACGGCCTCGACCGGCTCGGCGCCCAGCAGGAAGCGCAGCGTGTCGACGTCGTGGACCGTGATGTCGAGGATGACGCCGCCGCCGGCCTGCGGCTTGTCCAGGCGCCAGCCTTGCAGATGCGGCGGCAGGTACACGGCATGGAACACGCGCGCGAACAGGGGCCGCCCGATGGCGCCCGCAGCGATCAGCTCGCGGATCTTGCGGTGCGTTGCCGCGTTGCGCAGGTGATGGTTGGTCGCCAGCACGACGCCTGCCTCCCGGCAGGCGCGCGCCATCGCGAGCGCATCGCCGAGGCTCAGCGCCAGAGGCTTCTCGCACAGCACGTGCTTGCCCGCCCTCGCTGCGGCGATCGCCTGCGCGGCGTGCAGTTCGTTCGTCGTGCTGATGTAGACCGCGTGCACGGCGGGGTCGGCCAGGAGGGCGTCCAGCGAGTCGTACGCCGAGCGGATCTGCAACTCGGCGGCGAAGCTGCGCGCCCGCTCGCTGCTACTGCTCATCACGGCGACCACGTCCTGCCCCGCCTGGGCGCGGATGGCCTCAACCATGTACTGCCTGGCGATGGTGCTGGCCCCGATGAGGCCCCAGCCGGTTTGCTTGTCGCTGCTCATTTGCCACTAGACTCTTTGGAACGGTTGAATGCATTATTGGAACGTTCCAACGAAAATTCAACCTCAACTTCATGATTTCCGGGAAAACACCTAGCCATGGCCAAGATCCCCGCCCTGCAGCGGCCTGCCACGATCCTCGACGTCGCCGAAGCCGCCGGCGTGTCGAAGTCCACCGTCTCGCTGGTGCTGCAGGGCAGTCCGCTGATCCGTGAAGAGACGGCAGCGAAGGTGCGCGAGGTCGCCGCGAGCATCGGCTACGTCTACAACCGCAGAGCGGCGCAACTGCGCAACCAGTCGAGCAATGTCATCGGCGTCGTCATCAACGACCTGATGAACCCCTTCTTCACCGAAGTGCTCGTGGGCATCGAGCGAAGGCTGGCGCAGGAAGGCTTCATCACGTTCATGGCGCACACCGACGAAAGCGTCGAACTGCAAAGCAAGGTGCTGCACTCGATGCGCGAGCAGAATGCCGCGGGCATCGTCCTGTGCCCCGCGCTCGGCACGCCCGCATCGCTGGTCAAGGAAGTTCAGGCGTGGGGCATCCCATTGATCGTGATGGTGCGCCCGCTCGGCAAGGGCAGCTACGACTACGCAGGCTCCGACAACGCGTCGGGCACGCTCATGGCGACGAAGCATCTGCTCGATGCCGGACACCGCCGGGTCGGTTTCCTGGGCGGTCAAAGTGGGCCCGTGTACGACGATCGCCTGGCGGGCTACCGCGATGCGCTCAGGGCGCATCGGATGAAGACGGATCCTGCCCTCATCTGCCAGTCCTTGCCCACGCGGCAGGGCGGCTACGAGGCGCTGCAGCGCCTGCTGGACGTGAAGCCGATGGCCACCAGCGCCGTTTGCTACAACGACATCACGGCGCTCGGAGCGCTTGCTGCGCTTGGTGAGCGGGGAGTCATCGTCGGACGCGATTTCTCGATCGTCGGATTCGACGGCGTGCTCGACACCGCGCACTCGAATCCGCCGTTGACGACGGTCGATATTCGGCCGGGCTCACTGGGAGAGGCGGCGGCAGGCCTCATGCTGGAGCGTCTTTCCCATCCCGGTGCAGCACGCTTGCGATACCTCGCGACGCCGAAACTGCTCCTCAGAGCATCGGCGTAGACCCTTCGAGGAATGGCGTGACGTTTCGCATCGCACGCGCGACGTAGTCGTCCTTTTCTCTCACCGGCGCGACGTAGTGCATCGCGCTCCGTGCTGCCTCGATGCCCTCCAGACGAGCGATCACCCAGGTCGCCAGATACTGCGATGCGAGGCATCCACCCGCAGTAGCCACGTTGCCCTTGGCAACGAAGGGCTGGTTCAGCACGGCGACACCGGCTGCCTCGACCCAGGGTTTCGTCGTCAGGTCCGTACACGCTGCAACACCGCCGAGCAGCCCCAGCTTCGCCAGCACCAGCGTGCCGGAGCATTGCGCGCCCAGCAGTTGCCGGGAGGGGTCCAGCCGCAGTTGCGCCATCAAGGCCGCGTCGGCGACGACTTCCCGCGTCTGCATGCCGCTTCCGACGATGACCGCATCTGCAGCGCTGGCCTCGCGCAGGGAGGCCTGGGCTTCGAGCACGATGCCGTTCATCGAGCGCACGCGTGCCGTGGGGCTGGCGATCGAGACTCGCCAGTCCGGCTTCTTGACGCGGTTGAGGATGCCCAGCGCGATGAGCGAGTCGAGTTCGTTGAAGCCGTCGAAGGTGAGGATGGCGATGTGCATGGAGGCATCGTAGGCAACAAGCCAAATACAATCAAATTATTGTCATGGATACATTGCCGCATGGCCCATGCCCGGTACAAGACGCTGGTCGACACGCTCGCCGCCGAGATTCGAGAGGGTCGCCTGGCGCCGGGCACCCGCCTGCCCACGCATAGACAGCTCGCCGCCGGGCAGGGCTTGGCGCTCGTCACCGCCACACGCGTGTATGCGGAACTCGCGGCCATGGGGCTGGTCAGCGGTGAGACCGGCCGCGGCACCTTCGTCCGAGAAGCCCCGCTGCCGCGCGGTCTGGGTATCGACCAGCAGGCCGCAGCGGCGGGCATGGTGGATCTGAACTTCAACTATCCGTCGCTGCCCGGCCAAGCGGATTTGCTCCGATCGGCGCTACGCCAGCTGGCCGCCTCCGGCGATCTGGAAGCTCTTCTGCGCTACCAACCGCACGGCGGTCGCCAGCACGAGCGGGCATGCGTGGCGCGTCACCTCGCATGCCGAGGTCTGACGGTGAGTGCGGACCACGTGGCGATCGTGGATGGCGCGCAGCACGGGCTGGCGACCACGGTCATGGCGCTGCTGCGGCCCGGCGACGTGGTCGCCACCGACGCTTTGACCTACCCGGGCTTCAAGGTGCTCGCCGAGGCGCATCGCCTGGAGCTGGCGCCGATACCGGCGGCCGGCCAGGGCCCGGACCTGGACGCGCTGGAGGCTTTGTGCAAACGCCGGCGCGTGCGCGCCGTGTACGCCATGCCGACACTGCATAACCCGCTGGGGTGGGTGATGGGTGCGAGCCGGCGGCGGCAACTGGTGGCGATCGCTCGTCGGCATGGGCTGCTCATCATCGAGGACGCGGCCTACGCCTTCCTCGCGCCGGATCCACCCGATCCCCTGGCAGCGCTGGCACCGGAAACGACCGTCTACGTCTCGGGGCTCTCCAAGAGCGTGGCGACCGGCCTGCGCGTCGGCTTCGTCACGGCACCGGCTGCCTGGGTATCGAAGATCGAGCGAGCGATCCGGGCCACAACCTGGAACACGCCCGGCGTGATGACAGCGATCGCCTGCGGGTGGCTGGAAGACGGCACGGTCACACGGCTCGAAGCGGATAAACGTCAGGACGCGATGACCCGGCAGAAGATCGCCGACGTCGTTCTCACCGGACTTCGATGTGTCCGCCATCCTGGCTCCTACTTCGTCTGGCTCCCCTTGGCAGAAGAAGTCCGTGCCGACAAGGTGGCGACGGCGCTCATGTCCCATCGCATTTCCGTGTCGACGGCCGAGCCTTTCGCGACCTCCGCCCAGGTGCCGCACGCGCTGCGCCTGGCTCTCGGATCCGTCGAGTTGGACGCCCTCCGGGACGCGTTGGAGAAGGTCAAGCGCGTGATTGACGACCAACCGTACTGAGGTCGTCCGACTAGGCGTCGCACTCCGGCGTCGGTATAGGGGTTTGCCAGTAGAGCCGTGGACAGGGGCTCGGCGCGCGGCAGCACGCGGCGAATAATCGACTTTGCGTGGACGCACGGAGGGGCCGCGATGATCTTCGAGCAGATTGCCACCGGAGGCTGCCAGTCCTACCTCGTCGGCTGCGGCGAAAGCTGCGCCGCCGCGCTGATCGACCCCGAGGCGAGCCAGATCGACCGCTACCTCGCGCAGGCCGCGCGCGACGGGCTGCGCATCCACTTCATCATCGACACGCACACGCATGCCGACCATTTCTCGGCGTCGCGCGAACTGGCGCGCCAGCTCGGCGTGCCCACCGTGATGCACCGCGCCAGCCCGGCGCGCATGGTCGACATGCGGGTCGACGACGGCGAACTCATCGTGGTGGGCAAGCTGCGCCTGCAGGTGCTGCACACGCCCGGCCACACCGGCGACTCGATGTGTCTGCTGGCCGAGGACCGCGTCTTCACCGGCGACACGCTGCTGATCGGCGCCACCGGCCGCACCGACATGCCCGGCGGCGACCCCGAGGCGCTGTACGACAGCCTCTTCAAGCGCGTGCTGCACCTGGACCCGGCGCTGAAGGTCTACCCGGCGCACGACTACAAGGGCCGCAGCCATTCGACGATCGGCGAGGAGCGGGCGCAGAACCCGCGCCTGAAGCAGCAGGACCGCAGCGCCTTCGTCGACATGATGCGCAGCCTCAATCTCACGATGCCCACGCACATGACCGAAGCGCTGCGCACGAACCTGAGTGGCGGCAAGACGGTGGCGCAGCTGCTCGCCGAGGCGGCCGCCAGCGTGCCCTTCATGTCGCTGCAGGAGCTGCTCGCGCGCGTGAGCAACGGCGACGGCGAGCTCATCATCCTCGACGTGCGCGAGCGCGATGCCTATGAAGAGGGCCACATCGCCGGCGCGCGCCTGCTGCCGCGCGGGCAGCTCGAGCTGCGCGTGAACCAGGAGCTGCCCGACCCGACGCGGCGCATCCTCACCTGCTGCGAGTTCGGCCGCATCTCGACGCTGGCCGCGTCGACCCTGCGCGTGCTCGGCTTCCA
>VBDL01000186.1 GCA_005884255.1 Betaproteobacteria bacterium
AGGCGCGATGGAATGGACATGGCAGCCTCCGGGTAACGCAACGGCCCCAGTGTGCGCGGCGCCCACGCGCGCCGCAACAACCCACACACGCACTGTCGCAATTGGTAGGACTTGTGAGCGGCGCGCGTCGCGATGATGCGTCATGCTCCGCCCGGCCTGCTCGCTCGCCCTCATCCTGCTGTGGGCGGGTACGGCGGAGGCCGGGGCGCCGGCGCTGCGCTCGGCACATGCGATCGTGGTCGACGATGCGACCGGCGAGGTGTTGCTGCAGAAGAACGGCGACACCGCGGCGCCGATCGCGTCGCTGACCAAGCTGCTGACAGCGATGGTCGTCATCGACGCGCGGCAGGACCCCGACGAGCTGCTGCGCATCACCGCGGACGACCGCGACGGCCGCTCCTCCGGCGGCCTGCGCGTAGGGGCACTGGCCTCGCGCGGCAGCCTGCTCGAATTGACGCTCGTGGCCTCCGACAACCACGCCGCCGCGGCGCTGGCGCGCCGCTATCCCGGAGGACTGCCCGGCTTTCACGCAGCGATGCAGCACAAGATCGCGCGCCTGCAGCTCACGCACACCGTGATCGAGGAGCCGACCGGGCTGTCCGCCGGCAACATCTCCAGCGCGCAGGACCTGGCCAAGGTGCTGCGTGCGGCGGCCGCCTACCCGCTGATCGCCGAGATCACCAGCCGGCGCAGCCAGATGGTGAGCGTCAACGGGCGGCCCTTGGTCGTGCACAACACCAACCCGCTGGTCGGTGCGCCGGGCTGGAACATCGTGCTGTCGAAGACCGGCTTCACCAACGAGGCCGGGCGCTGCCTGAGCATGCGGCTGCAGGCCGCCGGCCGCACGGTGAGCGTGGTGCTGCTGGGCGCGGTGAGCTCGGCGCAGCGCGCCGTCGATGCGCTGCAGATTCGCCACTGGCTCGGCAGCGGCGAGAAACCATCCGTCGCGACGGCAACGGCGGCCCGCGAGCCGCCGCGCCGTGCACGGCTGCTGTTCGCCACCGCTCGCGAGCGAGACGGCGCGCTCGAGCCTCGGCCCGGCTTCCTGGCCGAGGCGGCGCAGCCCGCGGCCAGCGGTGCCAGCGCCGAATAGACCAAGCAGGACACTGCGGATCCGGCTTCGCCGGTCCGCTGGTGTCGCCCCCTCGAAGGGGGCGGCCGCAGGCCGTAGGGGGTGATCAATGATTCCGCAGCCAGGCCAGCTTGGCCGCGTACAGGTCGTGGTCGCCGCGCGTGGTGCTGTTTTGCATCGCCAGGTTCAGCTCCTTGCGCGCCAGTTCCATCTCGCCGAGGCGGTAATGCGCCAGGCCGAGCCAGAAGTGGAACTCGTGGTAGTAGTCGGCGCGCGCCACTTCCTTGGCGAACAGGTCGCGCGCGGCCACATAGTCGCCGCGCTGCATCGCCGCGCGGCCGAGGTGGAAGAAGTGGAAGGGCGGGTGCGGCTCCAGGCGTGCGAGCTGCTGCCGCAGCGCCTGCGCCTGCGCCGCATGGCCGAGCTGCTCGGCCACCTGCGCGAGGTTGGCCAGCGCCCGCGTGTTCGCCGGCTCGCGCTCGAGCACGCGTTGGAACACCTGCTCCGCCAGCAGCCCGTTGCCATGGCGCAGGTAGACGACGCCCAGCGTGTTGTAGGCGCTGGCGAAATCGGGGCTGCGCACGATGGCTTCGCGCGCCCACCAGTACGCATCGTCCAGCCGCTCGTCGGCCAGGGACTCGGCAGCGCGGTTGTTCATGTACATCGCGATCACCGTGTCCTCGCTGATGGCGCGCGTGCGCAGCCCGCGCAACTCGTCGGGCGGCAGGAAGTCGACGGTGAAGCGCGTCGGGTCCTGGCCGCTGCCGGCGTCGATGAAGCGCCCACCCAGGGTCACGTTGACATGGCCGCTGCGGAACAGCAGGTCGCCGCTGCGGCTCCAGGTCTCGTCGGTGTAGGCGCTCTGGTAGTGGACCTGCAGCCCCATCTCCTTGGCAAAGGCCGCCGTCATGATCACCAGCGACAGGCAGTTGCCGGCGCGCGCATCGAAGGCCTGCGCGGCGTTGCGCGTCATCGCGGCGTCGTACTCGAGCTTGAGCTGGCCGCGCTTGTACAGCGCATCGATGAGCGCCCGCTGCCGCCCCTGGCCGCGCGCATGCGGTGCGATCTCTTCGTGCACGTAGCGCCGCATCTCGTCGTTCAGCGCGAACACGTCGGCGGCGCGGATCGGCTGCGCGGGCGGCGCGAACAGCGCGTCCTGGAACAGCGGTTCGTGTGGCGGCGGCGGGGGGGCGCTGGCGCACGCGGCAAGGCCCAGACTCAACAGCAGCGAAGCCCAGTGGCGCATCGGACACACCCTTCGGTTGAACGCAGTATCCCGCTCGCGCACGGCACTGCCAAGCGGGTTTGAGCGGAGGGCGCGTGCGGTTTTCAGCGCATCAGGCGTAGGCCGGCGCCAAGCCGCGGCGCAGGCGGCTGCTGAAGGCATCCACCGCGAACACCAGCACGAACATCGCGAGCAGCACCGTCGAAGCCTGCGCCTGCTGGAAGATCGACAGGTGGAAGTACAGCAACTGCCCGAGTCCGCCGGCGCCGACGAAGCCGAGCACCGCCGCCATGCGGATGTTCATCTCCCAGCGGTACAGCACATAGGCCACGCTCTGCGCGGTGACCAGCGGCAGGCAGCCGTAGGCGAACGCGGTGACGGCGCCGCCGCCCGCATCACGCAATGCGCGCTCGCTGTCGCGCGGCGCGTTCTCCAGCGTCTCGGCGAACAGCCGCCCGAGCACGCCGGCGGTGTGCAGCGCCAGCGCCAGCGCGCCGGCGAAGGGGCCGAGGCCGGCGGCAAGCACCATCAGCGCGGCCCACACCAGCTCGGGCACGCTGCGCAGCACATTGAGCAGCGCGCGTGCCGCCAGCCGCGGCGTGAGGCCGAAGCGGCCGGAGGCCGGCAGCGCGAGCACGGCGCCGGCCAACGCCGCCAGCAAGGTGCCGAGCGCGGACACCGCCAGCGTCTGCAGCGCGCCCCCTGCGACCTTGGCGACGAAGGGCGCGGACAGATCCGGCGGGAAGAACTCACCGATGAACTTCGCCATCAGCCGCAGCGATGGCGCCGACAGCAGGGCGCGCACATCGATCGCCAGGTAGGCGAAGCTCGCGACGACCGCGAGCACGATCAGCGCACTCACTGCGACGCAGGTCATGCACGGGCCGGCGGCCTGCGCGTGGTCCTGTAAGGTGGGCTTCAGCCCACCATCGTCGCCGCGTGGGCTGAAGCCCACCCTACGATGGCCGGTCATGCCAGCAGCTTCCGAAAGGCCGCGCTCAAGGCATCGGCCAGCAGCACCAGCAGCAAGAAGGTGACGAGAATGCTGCAGGCTTCGCCGCCGTTGAGCATCTTCGTGGACTGGTCCATCAGCTGGCCGAGACCTCCGGCACCGACGAAGCCCATCACCACCGAGGCGCGCAGCGCGCATTCCCAGCGGTACACGGTGTACGAGGCCAGCTCCTGCGCGGCGCCGGGCAACAGGCCGTAGCCGAGGGCCGCCAGCCGCCCGCTGCCCGCTTCGAGCAGCGCGCGCGCGGCACGCGTGTCGGCCGACTCGAGGATCTCGGCGTAGACCTTGCCGAGCATGCCGCCGTAGGTGATGGCCAGTGCGAGCACGCCGGCCGATGCGCCCAGGCCCAGCGCGCGCACCAGCAGCAGCGCCCACACGACCTCGGGCACCGCACGCAGCACGAGCAGCAGCACACGCAGCGGCGGGCGCAGCAGCCGCGCGCGCCACCGCCCGGGCCCCGGCCCGAGGCGCGACACCGACAGCGCGCGCGTCAGCGCGAAGGCCAGCGGCGCGGCAATGGCGAAGGCGAGCGCGATGCCGGCAGTGGCCATCGCCAGCGTCTCCAAGGTCGCCTTCAACAGCAGCGAAAGAAAGTCGCCCGACACCGCCGGTGGCACGAAGCCGGCGAGAAAGCCGCCCATCACCTTGAGGTTGCCGGGCTCGAACAGCGCGGACGGATGAAAGCCCGACAGCTGCAGCATCGGCCACAGCAGCAGCAGCGCAATGGCCAGCGCCGTGGCGCGCGAACGCGCTTGCGGATCACGGTCGACGACCGTGGCGCTCATCGACACCCCGGCCGATTCAACGGCACGACACTCGCCAGCCGTGGCTCACCGCCCAGCCGCGCCAATGTCGAGGGGTCGTTGGCCTGCGTCGGCAGCACCGCGCCTTCGTTGGCATACAGCTCCTGCAGCATCGCGTGCGTGACCTCACGCGTCGGCGCGTCGAAGGCGATGGCGCCGCCGCGCATGCCGACCAGCCGCGGGAACCACTTCAGCGCCAGGTCCACCGCATGCAGCGACGCCACCAGCGTCGCTCCCGAGGCTTCACTTTGCGCAACGAGCTGGCCCACCGCCGCATCGGCGAGCACCGGGTCGAGCGCCGACACCGGCTCGTCGGCCAGCAGCAGCTCGGGTTGCTGGTACAGCACGCGCGCGATGCCCACGCGCTGCAGCTGCCCGCCGGAGAGGCGATCGCAGCGCTCGAACAAGCGATCGGCCAGCTCGACGCGCGCGAGCACGTCGCGCGCGCCCGTGATGTCGCTCGGGTAGAGCAGCGAGCGCAGCGCGCGCCACGCGCTCCACTGACCGAGCCGCCCAGCGAGCACCGCGGTGACGACGCGCACGCGTGGCGGGATCGGCGGCACCTGGTGCACGAGGCCGATGCGCGCGCGCAGGCGCTTGAGTCCGCCGCTGCTCAAGGTCCACGGATTGCGTCCGAGCGCCTCGACGCGGCCCTCGGTGGGGCGCAGCGACGCGGCCGCCAGGCGCAGCAAGCTCGTCTTGCCCGCGCCCGACGGGCCGATGATCGCCACGCGCTCGCCGCCGCCCACGGCCAGGCTCACGCGCTGCACGGCGCGGTGGCCGTTGGCATGCACCAGGCCGACCGCGTCCAGCGACAAACTCATTTGATCAGTCCAGCCGATTTCGCCGCGGCCTCGATGCCGTCGTAGTTGGAGGCCTTGGTCGGGATGAACTTCGACGCGCGCTGCAGTGCCATCAGCTCCTTGTGCTCGGGGTTGCCCGGGTCGAGCTCGAGGAAGGCGTCGGTCAGCTTCTTCGTCAGTGCGGCATCGAGCCCCGGGCGCACGGTCCAGTTGTAGTCGTAGTAGGGCGGCGTGGTCGACAGCACGCGCACCTTGGCGGCGTTGGGGTTGCCGCTTTCCACCAGCTTGTCCCACACCGACGCGTTGAGCACGCCGCCCTCGGCGCGGCCCGATGCGACGAAGGCCACCGTCGCATCGTGCGCGCCGGAGAAGGCCACGGCCTTGAAGTCCTTGTCGGGGTCGATGCCGGCGCGCAGCAGATAAAAGCGCGGCATCAGGTGGCCCGAGGTCGACGAGGGCGAACCGAAGGCGAAGGTCCTGCCCTTGAGCTCGGCCAGGCTCTTTACCGGGCTGTCGGCCGGCACGATGAACTTGCTGGTGAACTTCTCGTCCTCGATGCGCTGCACGATCGGCACCGCGCCGCCGTTGGTGCGCAGCTTGGCCTGCACGAAGGTGAAGCCGCCGAGCCACGCGAGATCGATCTTGTTGGTCGCCAAGCCT
>VBDL01000187.1:0-8248 GCA_005884255.1 Betaproteobacteria bacterium
CCCCATGTTCCTGGTCGCGATGTTCGCGACCGCCAAGGCGGGCGGAATCTTCGTGCCGCTGAACTTCCGGCTCACCGGCCCCGAGCTCGCGTACATCGTCAATGACGCCGGCGCGCACACGCTGCTGGTCGGCGCCGAGCACACCACGATCATCGACGGCGTGCGCGAGGAACTGTGCTGCCGCCGCTGCTATTGCGCCGAGGGCGAGGTTGCCGACAAGGCGCGATGGCCGCGGCTGTTCGAGGCCATGGCCGACGCAGGTCGGTTGCAACGGCCACCCGCCGCGCCATCCAACGACGACGTGGCGGTCGTCATGTACACCTCCGGGACCACGGGTCGGCCCAAGGGCGCGATGCTGACGCACGGCAACTTCTGGTGGAACCACGTCGGCGAGATGTACACCGTGGACGTCTGCTCTGACGACACGCTGCTGGTGTTCGCACCGATCTTCCACATCGGCGGGCTCAACGTGCTGTTGATGACGACCTTGCTCAAAGGCGGGCACGTGGTGCTGCATCGCAGCTTCGACCCGGCTCGGGCGATCGCGGACATTGCCGCCTACCGCATCCGGACCCTGTTCGCCGTGCCGGCAATGCTGCTCTTCATCAGCCAGCAGCCGGGCTTCGACATCGCGCCGATGGAGAGCGTGCGTCTCATCATGTGCGGCGGAGCACCGTGCCCCGAGCCGCTGCTGCGCACGTACAACGCCCGCGGCATCGCGATCCAGCAGGGCTACGGTCTCACCGAGACCGCCGCCTTGGTCTCGGTGCTCACGGCCGAGCACGCGGCGGCCAAGATCGGCTCGGTCGGCCACACCGCGCTGCTGACGCGGATCCGCCTGGTCGACGCGCAAGGTCGCGAGGTGAACGAGCCCCATGCGCGCGGAGAGATCTGCGTGCGCGGGCCGAACGTCACGCGCGGCTACTGGAACAACCCGCAGGCCACGCGCGACGCAATCGACGCGGACGGATGGTTCCGCACCGGAGACGTGGGCTACCGGGACGAAGACGGCTTCTACTACGTGTGCGACCGCGTCAAGGACATGATCATCACCGGCGGCGAGAACGTCTACCCGGCCGAGGTGGAGAGCGTGCTGTACGAGCATCCCAGCATCGCCGAGGTGGCCGTGATCGGCACGCCGGACGAGAAGTGGGGCGAGACCGTGGTGGCCGTCGCCGCCTTGAAGCCAGGGTGCGAGCTCACGCTGGAAGAACTGCAGACGTTTGCCGCGGCGCGGCTGGCGCGCTACAAGATCCCGCGCGCGCTGCGGCTGGTGACTGCGCTGCCGCGCAATCCCACCGGGAAGATCCTCAAGTACAAGCTGCGCGAGACTCAGGCCTGAAGCCGAGCGCCGCGCACCCGACGCGCGGCGCGGTCGCGCAACTTGCCGACGATGCCGGTCGGAAAGAAGTACACCGCGAGCACGAACACGAGGCCGAACCACAGCAGCCAGCGGTCGGGCTCGACGAGGTGCGCCAGCACCGGAATCCCGGACAGCCCCGCGCTCAGCGTCTTCAGCAGCAGCTGCAGATAGTTCTCCGCCACGACGAACAGCACCACGCCCAGCACGGAGCCGTACACCGTGCCGAGCCCGCCGATCACCGCCATCAGCAGGATGTTGAGCATCACGTTGAAGCCGACCGTCGTCTGCGGACCGACGTAGCGCAGCCACAGCGCCATGAGCACGCCGGCGACCGTGGCGATGAGCGCCGAGATCGTGTTGATGGCCAGGCGGTAGGCGAGGGTGCGATAGCCGATGGCCTCGGCGCGGAACTCGTTCTCGCGCAGCGCCTCGAGCACGCGGCCGAAGCGTGAATTGACGATGCGCAGCATCAGCAGGAAGAGCGCGATCGCACACGCCATGACCAGGTAGTAGGTCAGGACCTTGCCGTTCACCGAGAGCCCCAGGATCGGGTTCTCGAACGGCTCGAAGCCCGGCGACAAAAGCTCCGGCACGCGGAAGTTGCGACCGTCGTCGCCGCCGGTCAGGGTGTTGATGCGCAGCACCAGCGCGCCGAAGGCAGATGCGACCGCCAGCGTGGTCATCGTGTAGAAGATGGCCTTCACCCGCAGCGACACCAGCGCCATCACGATCGACAGCAGTGCCGACGCGGCGAGCGCGGCAGCCACGCCGGCCAGCACGGCGCGCCAGGTGGGTCCCATCAGGTGCAGCGCGATGCCGACGCCGTACGCGCCGATGCCGTAGAACATCGCGTGGGCGAAGCTCACCATGCCGGAGTAGCCGAGCAGCAGGTCGAAGCTGCCCACCAGCACCAGGAACACGCAGATCGTGACCCCGACGTTCAGCGACCGCGCGCCGGAAAAGAAGAACGGCACCGTGGCGACGTAGAGCAGCACGCCGACCAGCAGCAGCGTCAGTGTCCGGCTGCGCGGAAGGTCGTCGGAGAACAGGTGCGAGGCCAGCGCTTTCAGCATGGGAGGGCTCCGATCATCATCGGCCGGCGGCATAGAGGCCGCGTGGGCGCCACAGCAGCACCGCGACCATGACGGCAACGTTGGACACCAGCGCAAGATCGGGCACGAGGAAGTTCACGTAGTTCTGGACCATCGCGAGCAGCAGCGCGCCGACGAAGCAGCCGCGCACCGAGCCGAGCCCACCGATGACGACGACGATGAGCAGTTGCACCAGCAGGTCCGCGCCGATCGCGGCGGTGAACTGCTCGCGGTAGAAGCCCCACATCGCGCCGCCGAGCCCGGCCAGCGCAGCGCCGGCGACGAACACGCCGACGAACACGCGCTGGATGCGATAGCCGAGCGCCTGCACCATCTCGCGGTTCTCGACGCCGGCGCGGATCAGCAACCCGATGCGCGTGCGATTGAACAGAAGCTGCAGCGCGACGTACAGCACCAGCCCCAGGAGCACCGCCACGACGCGGTAGCGCTCCACCGCCATGCCCTCGAACGCGAAGGTGCCGCGTACCTGCTCGGGCAGCATGAGGTTCATCTGCTGCGTGCCCCACAGCGCGAGCAGCAGCTGCTCGATGATGATCATCGCGCCGATGGTGATGAGAATCTGCTTCAGGTGATTGCCGTAGACCGGGCGCACGAACAGGCGCTCGAAGACCCAGCCGAGGAGCGCAGTGGCCGCCATCGCGCCGATCGCGACGAGCAGCATGCCCAGCAGCGCGCCGCCGGCCGATCCCGAGCGCAGCAGCCCACCGAAGACGCCGGCCAGCGACGCGGCGACGTAGGCGCCGAACGCGACGAAAGCGGCATGGCCGAGGTTCATCACGTCCATCAGGCCGAACACGAGCGTGAGGCCACTGGCCATGATGAAGAACATCATTCCCATCGCGAGGCCGGCGACGGTCAGCGTGACCCAGGTGGGCGCGCTGCCGACGAGCGGCAGGGCGGCCAGCGCGATCGCGGCCAGCAGCAGCGGCGGCACGAGATCGCCGCGCCGGCTGTGCAGCGACTCGAGTTGGCGCGGCGGCTCTGCGGGGGTGTCCGCGGTGGTCGAGGCCGCCGGTGGCATCGCGGGCGCGGCGAGTTCGGATGTGGCTGTCATGGGGCTTTCGCGTCCGTTCAAACCGCCGCGGCGCCGGCGTGCAGACCGAGCAGGCGGTTTTGCAGCGCCTTGTCGGCGGCCAGCGCGTCCATGCGGCCGGTGTGCACGATGCGGCCGTCGTCCATCACGCAGACGTGGTCGCCGAGCTCGCGCACGAAATGGAAGTTCTGCTCGACCAGCAGGATCGTGGTGTCGTGCCGCTTGAGCTCGCGGAAGGCCGCGGCGAGGTTGTTCACGATCGCCGGCGCGAGCCCCTTGGTGGGCTCGTCGATCAGCAGCAGCTTGCGCGGCTCGATGATCGCGCGCGCGATCGCGAGCATCTGCTTCTGGCCGCCGGACAGCGTGCCCCCGGGCCGCAGCCAGAAGCGCTCGAGCGCGGGGAAGAAGCCGAAGATCCACTGCAGCCGCGCGTCGTCGATGCGGCCGCCGATCGCCGCGAGGCGGACGTTTTCCTGCACCGTGAGGTTCGCGAAGATGCCCATGTCCTCGGGCACGAAGGCGATGCCGGCGCGCGAGATTTCCGGCGTTGCGAGCTTCGTGACGTCGCGGCCGTCGAATTCGATGCGCCCCCGGCTCGCCTGCCACAGGCCGATGATGGTGCGCAGGGTCGTCGTCTTGCCGGCGCCGTTGCGGCCCAGCAGCACGGTGACGTCGTCACGGGGCACGTCGAAATCCACGCCTTGCAGGATGTGGTACTCGCCGATGTGCGTGTGCACGCCAGAGAGACGAAGGAGTGCGTCGCGTTCAGGCATGTGCCGGGGTCTCCTGCGTCGCCTTGGCGCCCAGGTACGCCTGCTGGACGACCTCCGAAGCCATCACCTCGGCCGGCGAGCCGTCGGCGACCAGCGTGCCGTTGTGCAGGACGATGATGCGGTCGGCCAGCGAGCGGATCACGTCCAGCTTGTGCTCGACCAGCAGGATGGTCCGGTCGCCGCGGTTCTTGAGCGACTGGATCATCTCCAGGATGACCGGGACCTCGTCGACGCTCATGCCGGCCGTGGGCTCGTCGAACATCAGCACCTTCGGCTCGAGCGCCATCAGCAAGGCGACTTCGAGCTTGCGCTTGTCGCCGTGCGGCAGGCTGGCGGTCAGGTCGTCGGCGCGTGCCGCGAGCCCCACCATGTCGAGATACCGATGTGCCTGCTCGATGAGGTCGGTGCGGGCGCGCCAGCGCGCAAAGACGTTGAAGCCCGCGTTCTCGCGGCTTTGCACCGCGAGGCGCACGTTCTCCTGCACCGACAGGCGCGGGAACAGGTTGGTGAGCTGGAACGCGCGGCCCAGCCCCAAGTCGGTGCGGACCGGCGCGCTGGTACGCGTGATGTCGCGACCGTGCAGGAAGACGTGACCGGCGCTCGGCTTCAGCTGCCCGGACAGCAGGTTGAAGTACGTCGTCTTGCCGGCGCCGTTGGGCCCCACGATCGCGGTGAGCTCGCCCGCGCGGAAATCGGCCGTCACGGCGTTGACGGCAACGTGACCGCCGAAGCGGATGGTGAGTCCGCGCGAGGCGAGGGTGACGGTCATTGGGCCGACTTCACCTTGACCGGCACCGGCATCTCCGAGGCCGGGACCTCGCGCACCAGGTCCAGTACATCCAGCTCGCCCTTGCTGCCGGGCGCCTTCTTCGTCTGGAACACGTACTGCGACTGCATCGCCTGGTGGTCTTCCTTGCGGAAGGTCATCTTGCCCTTCGGCGTGTCGAACTCCATGCCTTCCATCGCCGCGATCAACTTCTCGGTATCCGTCGTGCCGGCCTTCTTGATGCCATTGAGGATCGCCGCGACCGTCGTTCATCGGGTTCTTGGGGAACGTGTAGAAGTAGTAGATGCCGCCGCTCACGGGAAGCCCGGTCCACGGCTTGATGTTCTCGTGGTTCGCGCCGCCGATCGACACGAAGCCGATGTCCTGGCCTTGCGGCAGCAGCTCCGAGAGCTTGCGCACCGGGTTCGGTGCACCCCAGATGACGACGATGTGCTTCTTGCCCGACGCACCACCCTTGAGCTTGTCCAGGATGCGTTGCATCGAGGCGGTGAAGTCCGTCGTGGCGAGCGGAATGAATTCCTCGTGGACGATGTTCACCTTGCGCTTGAGCGCGCCCAGCGCCTCCTTGAAGGCGGCGACGCCGTCCTTGCCGTACACGTAGTCGGGCGCCAGGAAGGCGATGCTGTCGCCGTCCTTCAGCGCGGCGGCCGAGGCCAGTGCGTCCTGGAAGGAGTTGCGGCTGGCGCGGAACATGTAGCGGTTCCAGGCGCTGCCGGTGAGCGAGTCCGCGATGGCGGGCTCGAGCAGCAGGATCTTCTTGTACTCGGCGGCCACCGGTGCCATCGCGAGCGCGCCGCCGGACCACGAGGTTCCGATCGCGATGTCGGCCTTGTCGTCGCCGAAAGCCTCGGTCAGCATGGCCTTCGACAGGTCGGGCTTGAACTGGTCGTCCTTGACGATCAGCTCGATCTTGCGGCCGAGCACGGTCATCGTGCCGTTGGTCAGCTGGTCCAGCGCGATGCGCACGCCGCGCTCCGTGTCGCGGGCGTACTGCTCGCTGGGACCGGTCTTGCTCGCGATCAGCGCGATCTTGATGGGCTTGTTGCTCTGCGCACCCGCGATCTGGGGCGCCAGCGCGAGGGCAGAAATGGCGGACGCCGCGCAGGCGGCGAGCAGGGTGCGCTTGTTCATCGATGTCTCCAGGTGGCGTAGGTGCCAATGTCGTTCCGTGCGGACGATTGTTCGGCCGTCCGCCGCCCCGGTCTTGTGTGTTCTGGCTGCCGAGGAACCGCGATGCGCTGGTGGAAACCCGGGTGGTCGATGGCCGCCAGCCAGTTGCCGCAAGAGACTGCCGTCATCACCGGCGCGGCCAGCGGCTTCGGCCGGGAACTGGCGCTGCTGTGCGCGGCAGCCGGCATGAAGCTCGCGCTGCCCTGGCGCAGGCGGCGCACAAGCGCTTCGGTGCCGTGCATCTTTTGTTCAACAACGCCGGGGTCATCGCCGCGGGACCGCTCTGGAAGGCTACGCCGCAGGACTGGGCCTGGGTGTTCGGCGTGAACGACCAATCCGCTGTCTGCGCCGCGATGATTCATCGACCTGGCGCAACGGGCTGCCGGATTCGAGACTGCGAGCAGCCAGTCCGCACAAGACCAGCAAGACGTGCCGGACCTACGCTTGGCTAGCATGAGCGAACCCCTCGCAGATACCAGACCGGTGGCTGAGCAGCACCGCTTCGACGCCGCGTCATTGCACCAGTACTTGCGCGAGCAGGTGCAGGGATTCGACGGGCCGTTGCAAGTCGAGCAATTCAGGGGCGGCCAATCCAACCCCACGTTCCTGCTGACGGCAGGCGACCGGCGCTACGTGCTGCGCAAGAAGCCGGGCGGACCGTTGCTGCCGTCGGCGCACGCGATCGAGCGCGAGTACCGAGTGATCCGGGCGTTGCAGGATACCGAGGTGCCGGTCGCGCCGACCGTCTGCCTGTGCGAGGACGCGTCCGTGATCGGCACACCGTTCTACGTGATGGGTTTCGTCCAGGGACGCATCTTCTGGGACCCGACCCTGCCGGACATGCGGCCCGACGAGCGTTCGGCGCTGTACGACGACATCAACCGCGTCATCGCCGCGTTGCATCGCCTCGATCCTGCCGCCGTGGGCCTGTCCGACTATGGCCGCCGCAGCGACTACCTCGCGCGGCAGATTGCGCGATGGAGCAAGCAATACACAGCGTCGGTCACCGGACCATGCGAGGCCATGGATCGTCTCATTGCCTGGCTGCCGTCGCGCATTCCGGGCACCGAGACGGTATCCATCGTTCACGGTGACTTGCGGCTCGACAACCTCATCGTCCATCCCACGCAGCCGCGCGTGATCGCCATGCTCGACTGGGAACTGTCGACGCTGGGCGACCCCTTGGCGGACTTCAGTTACCACATGCTGACATGGGACCTGAAGCCGCAGGAGTTCCGCGGCATGGCCGGGGCCGACCTTGCTGCATTGGGCATTCCTCAGGCAGCGGCGTATCTGCAGCGCTACTGCGATCGGGTCGGTCGCCCTCCGGTGGCGCCGGCGGTGTGGGACTTCTATCTCATCTACAACCTGTTCCGCCTGTCGGCGATCCTCCACGGCATCGCCAAACGGGTGGAGGAGGGCACGGCCGCCAGTGCGAGCGCCCGCGAAACAGGTGCCAAGGCGCGGCCGATTGCCGAGCTGGCATGGCGCTGGGCGCGTGAGCGCCTCGGTGCCCGTTGATCGACAACGCATCACCAGGAATCTCCATGGCTTTCGATCCCTCCCCCAAGGTGCAGGACCTCCAGCGACGCTTGACCGCGTTCATGGAGGAGCACATCTACCCGAACGAGAAACGGCACATCGAGGAGGCCGAGACGCTCGGCCCGTGGAAGGTGCTGCCGGTCATCGAGGAGCTGAAGCCCAAGGCGCGGGCCCAGGGGCTGTGGAACCTGTTCCTGCCGGAGAGCGAACACGGCGCCGGCCTCGCCAACCTCGAGTACGCGCCGCTGTGCGAGATCATGGGCCGCTCGTTGCTGGCCCCCGAGGTGTTCAACTGCTCCGCGCCCGACACGGGCAACATGGAGGTGCTGGCTCGCTACGGCACGAAGGAACAGCAGAAGCAGTGGCTCGAGCCGCTGCTTGCGGGCGAGATCCGGTCCTGCTTCGCGATGACGGAGCCGAAGGTTGCCTCAAGTGACGCGACGAACATCGAATCGTCCATCGTGCGAG
>VBDL01000187.1:8285-8831 GCA_005884255.1 Betaproteobacteria bacterium
TTGCGATCTTCATGGGCAAGACCGATCCGCAGAACGCGGATCGACACAAGCAGCAGTCGATGATCCTCGTGCCGCTGGACACACCGGGCGTGAAGGTGGTGCGGCCGCTTCCCGTCTTCGGCTACTACGGCATGCCAGATCGCGCGTCTGAAGTTCTGTTCGAGAACGTGCGGGTGCCCGTGGCGAACATCCTGCTCGGCGAAGGCCGCGGCTTCGAGATTGCGCAAGGCCGCCTCGGACCCGGTCGGATCCACCATTGCATGCGTCAGATCGGGCTGGCCGAGCGCGCGCTGGAGCGCATGTGCCGGCGCACGCTCGAGCGCGTCGCGTTCGGCAAGCCGGTGGCTCAGCAAGGCGTCACGCAGGAGCGCATCGCGCAGTCGCGCATCCTGATCGAGCAGGCGCGACTGCTGACGCTCAATGCCGCACATCGCATGGACACCGTCGGCAACAAGGTGGCGAAGACCGAGATCGCCATGATCAAGGTCGCCGTGCCGAACATGGCCTGCCAGGTCATCGATTGGGCCATCCAGGCGCATGGGGGTG